>JACRCT010000405.1 GCA_016218885.1 Deltaproteobacteria bacterium
AAATCGTTGCTGCTCGGCGCGGTGGCGGCGACCGGTCGGCCTTGCAGCTTGCCCACGGTATTGGCCGACGGATTGCCCGTCACGTCGCCATTGAGGGCTCCCGCAGCCGCGCAGTTGTTCCCCGAGGCGTCGCAGTAGCCGCTGGCGGCGACCTTGCCGGCGACGAAGAGCTTGGGCGGCACGCCCCAGGCGGGCGTCACCGAGCCCACGTTCACCTGGCCGCTCCTGACCACCAGCATGTCCTCGATGCCTCGGGACAGAGTCAGCTCGTTCACGATGACCCAGTCAGACGACTGGGCCTTGTTCTTCGTGATGTTCAGCCGGTAGAAGCGATACAGCCCGGGGCTGGCGATCGCGTAGGTCTTGGGGCCGTCCGCGGTCCAGCCTTGGTTGGTCTGGGTATCCAGGTCCGTCCAGGTGGCGCCGTCGGTGCTGGCCTGAAGCTTCCAGTCCCGGGGCGAGAGGCTGAAGTTGACCGATGGATTGGCATCCGTGAAGTAGATCGTGTAGCTCCCGATGATTCGCTCCTTCTGGGCGCCGGCGTCGCCGGCGTCGAAGTCATAGGAGAGCCACCACGATCCGCTGACCAAAGATCCGCTCATCCATCGCTTCGAAGCCGAGGTGGAATCGCCATCGAACGCCAGGTCGGCGGAGTAGGGCGCGGTGAAGCTCGAGGCTGAAGCGGTGTTCGACACGCCCGGTTGGCAGTCGTTGGAGGTGCTGGTAGCGACCACGTTCAAGGTGCCGGTTGGCGAAGAGGTCCCGATGCCAACGTTTCCGGTGGCTCGGTACACGTCGTTGCCGGACACCGTCCACGTGGTGGAGCCGGCGGGTCCGGCGACGCAGACCCAGGCGCTGCCGGTGTACTGGAGGATCTGACCGGAGGCGCAGCCCGATGCGTTGAGCTTGGCGGCCGTGACCGAGCCGTCCATCAGCTCCGTGGTCCCCACTGCATTGGCGTCGATCTCGGCGGCCGTGACCGAGCCGTCGATCAGCTCTGTGGTCCCAACCGCATTGGCCGCGATCTTGGCGTTCGTGACCGAGGCATTGGCCAGCTTGGCGGTGGTTACCGCGTCGTCGGCGAGCAGCGTGCTGGTGATGCCGCCGGCGGCCACGGCGAGGGTGCCGCTGCCGGTGATGGTCCCGCCCGAGAGACCTGCTCCGGCAGTGACCGAGGTGACCGTGCCCGATCCGCCGGGATCGACGCAGACCCAGAGGCTGCCGTTCCACTGCAGCAATTGACCTGCGGCGCAGCCACACGAGTTTAGCTTGGCGGCGGTGATGGCGCCGTCGGCCAGGTTGGCGGTGCCTACCGCCCCGGGCGCGATCTTCGCGGTGGTCACCGCGCCGTCGGCGAGCAGCGTGCTGGTGATGCCGCCAGCGGCAACGGCGAGGGTGCCGCTGCCGGTGATGGTCCCACCCGAGAGGCCTGCTCCGGCGGCGACCGAGGTGACCGTTCCGCCTCCGCCTGGGCTGGCGCAGATCCACGCAGTGCCGTTCCATTGAAGGATCTCACCGGAGATGCAACCGCAGGAGCTCAGCATGGCTTCGGTGACCCCGCCGTTGGCGATGGCGAGGGTGCCGCTGCTGGTGATGGTGCCTCCGCTCAGGCCGGCCCCGGCGGCTATCGAGGTGACGGTGCCCGTTCCGAACAGATCGACCTCGCATTGAACGGCGCCGGTGGTGGGGTCGACGCCGCTCACCTTGTCGGAGAAGGCGCAGCTGCCGAAGCGGGTGTAGTCCGCCGAGAGCGTGACGTTGCCCACCGTGCCGCCTCCGGCCAACCCGGTGCCGGCGGTGACGCCGGTGATCCCCTGGTCGGCGGCGCACTGAACGGCCCCGCTCGCCGGGTCGATGCCCTTCACCTTCTGGCCGTTGCTGCATTGTCCGAACACCGCATAGTCGATCGTGCCGCTGGACGAGATGTCCACGCCGCAGGTCACGGCCCCGGAGTTGGGGTCGATCCCCGTGACCTTGCTCGTGCCGTTGCACTTGCCGAACACCGTGAAGTCCATGGTGCCGGTCTGGTCCGTGGCGCACTGCACCGCGCCCGTGTCGGGGTCTATCCCGATGACCTTGCTGCTAGCGTTGCATCTGCCGAAGACGCTGTAGTCCTCGGTGCCGGTCTGGTCGGCGGCGCACTGCACCCCGCCGCTGTCCGTGTCGATGCCCGTCACCTTCTGCGTACCGGAGCATTTCCCATATACGCCGAAGTCGACCTTCAGCGGAGCGTTGGGCAACCCGTCACCGCTGAGCCCAGTTCCGGCGCTGACCCGTGCGCTCCCCGCCCGGATCGCGTACGGCACGCTGGTGACGCGCTGCCGAGGGACCAGGGCGCCGCCGTTCACGATCACCTCGAGCCACAGGTCGGCCCCGTCGAAGAGCGAGTCCGGAAACGGCTCCACGCTCCCGAGGTAGAGCGCGTATTCGCCATTGGCGTTGAGCGCGACCTGCTGCGTCTCCTGCCAGAATGCGGTTCCGCCAGTGGGCGCCGGGTAGATGGCGTAGCCGAACTGCTTCGATCCCGTGACCGGCTGGCCGTCGGATTGGGTCAGCACGCCCTGGTAGGCGATCGTCTTCGGGACTTGCCCCAAGGCCGAGGCGCTCCAGCACACAGCAAGGCAGGTGATCAGACTTCGCACGGTAGCCTCCTCCACATGCTGCGATGGTGCGGCAAGAGCCTGCTTCAGCGACCGAACCCGCCGCGATGGACGAATTGGCCGTCCCGCGACTCGACGACGCCCGCCGGCGCGAAAGTGGCGGTGGTATCCCCGAGCACCCCTCGGTGCATGACCCCGTTCCCGGTCTGGGACAGCGCACCGCGAGAGGTAGAGGCCGCCATGCCGCGCCGCACCGGCCCCACCCCGCACTCCGGTCCGGCGCAGGCGGTCTCACAGCCATTCACGCTCGGATCAAGATCGATGTAGCCCGGTCTGCACGCGCCGTAGGTGCAGGCTCCCTTGACGCACAGGGGGTCCGCCTGCTGCGCCTGACACACCGCGCCGCAGCGGCCGCAGTTGGCCACGTCACTCTGATAGTCCGCGATGCTCTTGCCACCGCAGAGCACGTCTCCGCACCGGTCGCCCAGGCAGACCTCGCCCGCGGCGCACTTCGCTCCCGCACAGTCGGTGGAAAAGCACTGGCCTTCGACGCATGTCTCCTCGGCCTGGCAGGGGCAACGCGTCCGGCACTGGCCGAGCCCGCAGCGCTGATCCGACGAGCAATCGGCGTCGGAGCTGCAGGTCGCACCGGGAGTCGAGAAACTCACCACGCGTTCACCGCATCCGCAGACGACGAGCGCAATAAGCAGGGCGGAGAATGAAGCCGCGGCAGCAGATTTGGAGCGCATCTTCTGGCAAGACTCCTCTCTATGGCCGAGTTCACCCTAGCGTGCGCGAAACGGCGGGTGCAAGCAGTTCTCAGGTCGTTGATTGGGCAAATAGGTCGGCTTGGGGTGATTGCACCGCGTGGCGATTGCGTCTTTTCAAATCCGCGCGCGCTTCGGATAAGGTGATTGCTTCTCTCGCTTTGCCATCCAGCGCCCGCACGGGAATACTCATGATGACCTCACCGATCCTCCGCTCGAGCGCCCGTGGCGGCCGCCGGTGCGCGCGAGCCGTGTTCCTGGCGGCGGTTCTGAGCGCGCGCCTGGCCGGAGCAGAATCGGGCACCGTCAACCTCCACCTCGAGCCCGCGGCTGGAGGCATGCTCGGGGCTCCCCAGACGACCCGTGGCGGATACGGCCTCGGAATCGGCGCTGCGCTCAAGGCCGACGTGAAGGTGTGGGGACCGATCGCCATCGAGGCGGGCGGCTCCGCCACCCGCTTTGCCTCCTCCACGATGGACCGGGCCGGTGGGCTGCTCTCCGCGGGGGCCGGTGTCCGCCTGCGATTCATCGACGACCACCACGGGTACCTTGCGCACTGGGGCTCCTTGGATGGCCATCGCGGCGATCTGCTCGGAAACGTCTGGTTCGACGCGACCGTCCAGGTCGTGGGAACCGGGCCACTCGTCCGCTTTGGCTGGGATGCGGCCCTTGGGGCCGAGCTGTCGCTGCTCGACGGCATTCAGGTGGGACCCTTCATCAAGTACGCGCAGGTGATGGCGCAGAGCTCCCCGGGCGAGGAGCCGGGGGACGCGCACATCCTGCTGGGCGGTCTCTCGGTGAGCCTGGCCATCCCCGACGACGGCGTTCACGTCCCGGACAGCGACGACGATGGCTTGGCGGACGACCTCGACGCCTGCCCGTCCATGAAGGGCGCCCGCTCCCAGGACTCGAAGCGGGACGGGTGTCCTCCCGACACCGACGGGGACGGGCTCGTGGATGCCGAGGATGCCTGCCCCAATGTCACCGGAGTGCGCTCGAGCGACGCCAAGAAGAACGGGTGCCCCAAGGACACCGACGCCGACGGTATTCCCGACCTGCAGGACGCCTGTCCCCAAGAGACGGGGGTCGCCTCGAGCAAGGCCGGTCGCAATGGCTGCCCGTCGGACCGGGACGGCGATGGGGTCAGCGACCTGACCGACTCATGCCCCGACACGCCGGGGCCTGCCAGCGCCAATGCCAAGGAGAGCGGCTGCCCGCCTCAGGACAGCGACGGAGATGGCATCGCCGACTCCAAGGACGCCTGTCCCAACGACCTGGGACCTCCTTCCAAGGACCTCGCGAAGAACGGCTGTCCAGACAAGTCGATCAAGGCCTTTGTGACGCCCGCCAAGATCGTCATCACCGAGCGCGTCTTCTTCGAGGTCAACAAGTACTCCGTGCTGCCCCGCTCCTGGCCGCTGCTGGACACGGTCGCCCGGCTCATGAAGGAGCACCCGGAGGTGCTGAAGGTGCGCATCGAGGGCCACACCGACGATCAAGGCTCAGACGAGCACAACGACAAGCTCTCCGAGCGCCGCGCGCAGTCGGTGATGGCCTTCCTGGTCAAGGCGGGAGTGGATGTCTCCCGCCTGGCGTACCAGGGCTTTGGCAAGACGCGTCCTCTGGTGAAGGGCGACACCGATGCCGTGCGCGAGATCAACCGCCGGGTGGAGTTCGTGATTGTCGAACGGGAGGAGGCGCGGGTCCCGACTGCTGCGGCGCGCGAGTGAGTGGCACAGAGAGCGCCTCGCTTGGGCTCCCATTGAGAGCGCTCATCTGGCCGTAGGAGATCTTGCGAATGCGCCCGCTGGGCTCCGCGACCTACACCTCGCCGGTCGGGCCCGAGGCGATGCTCGTGGGCCGGCAAAGCTGAGCGCCGGGCGGTCGGGCCGTTCCTCGGCCCGCCTGTGCCGTTCGCCTGCTCAGGTCGGCTCCCTGATGGGCACCGCCTCCAAGGACGGCAACGCGTACCCCGAGCAGGCCGACGAGTGGGCGCGGGGCTGACGCTGCTCGGCTGCCAGGAGGCGGGCTACCCTGTCACCCCTGGCTGCCTTGGAGCCAGAAAGCTACGCTCCGCGGTGCCGCGCCTCCCTCCACGGCCATCGGGCCCCTGGCGGGGCTCTCGCGCTGCTCGCAGAGAGGACGATCCGCCGTGCTCACCGTCGCTGAGATGCGCTCCCTGGCTCGACAGCTCCCGCTGCAGAAGTTCATCGAGCAGCTCGGGCCTTTCGCGCTCGTCCACCAGCAACCCACCCTTGAGCAGGCGCAGGCGGCCGGCCTACCGGTCAACGCCTTCACCACCTGCGTCTCCGAAGCCGAGAGCGTGGCCGCGGGGCCCGTAGCGCTGCTCTTCGCGTTCGAGGCGCTGACGGTCAGCACCTTGCCGCCGCTGTGCGAGCGCGACGCGCTGGTCGTCGGCCGGCAGCCGGACAGCGATCTGGTCGTCGAGGAGCTGTCGGCGAGCAAGCGCCACGCCGTCATTCGTTGGGACCAGGCGAGCCGCCGCTGCACGGTCGAGGACCTGGGCTCCTCCAACGGCACGTTCGTCAATGGCCGGAGGGTGCGCGCGGAAACGCCCTTGAACGACGGCGACATCATCGGCTTCGGCGAGGCCCACTACTGGTTCCTGCTTGCCGCGACCTTGCACGCTCGCCTGTCGACCGCGCCCCAATCCGACCTGCTGGGCTCTCGTAGCGGCTAGTCCGGGTGCCAGCGCAGGATGGTGGCCTGGCCGGAAACACGCCCTGCCGTTCAATGGGATTCTTGTGCTGAGCGCGAGCGCCGTTCCATCGGGCGCGGGCTTCGCCTGCGCAGCTGCCTGCGGCTCTCACCCTTCGAAAACCTGAGCAATGGCCGGGCACTCGAGTGGTGAGACGCCTTTTCGTGCACGCGGTCGTCCTCCGAGGTGTCCCCATATGAGGTCTCACACAGCAACAGGAAAAGGACTCGCCATGCGCATCCCCAACACGCCGCGGCCGACGGCCGCCCAGCTTCCGCAGAAGGCTCCGACTCCCAAGGAGCTGACGGCTGCCTTCGACAAGATTCTCACCAATCCGAACGTCGATGAGCGGCACTACGTGGACCCCTCCAAGCTCCCCGGGGCCATCGCGACCGAGTTCAAGAAGGACCGCGCAGGGTTCGCCGGTGACGCCGACGAGCCGCAGTCGTTCACTGTCAAGGGCCAGAGGTTCTTCGGCTACTACGTGGACGACGGGCAGACCACGAAGACGGTCATCGCCGACGCCCGCGGCAAGCTGCTGGTCAACAAGGCCAACTACGGCGACTGAGGGCGTGAGGCGTGGCGAACGAGCCACGCCTCCGCCTCTTTGAGCCTCGCTTTCTCACCCTCCCAGAGAGCCCGCGCAGAGCGAGCTCCACTCGGCCGAGCTTTCCGGTGTTGGCCGGCCTGGCGCGCATGAGGCCGCATCCTTCTCCCTGGCGCTGGCGCGCTGGCCCTGGAGCTCCGCGATAGAATCGGGGCCGCTGATCCTTTCCTTCATCCGCTTGGCAGATATCGGAGGGCCAATGAGCGCCATACAGAGGTTGAACGTCTGCGTCGCCCTCCTCGCGTGCTTGCACCTTGCCTCGTGCGGACCCTCCGAGGTGCTGGGAGGCGAAGCAGATGCAGCGATCGTCGCCGCAGCTGGCGCAGACGCGGCGACCGGAGCGGATGCCGACCTCGGCGTCGATGTCGAGCCTGGTGTGGACGCGGAGGTGGTGGAGGCGACCGACGCGGCCGTCGAGGTCGATGCCGGCGCAGCTCCTGACGGGGCATTGGAGGGCTCCGTCGCCGGTGAGTGTGGTGACGGGCTGGACAACGATGGCAACGGCGCCACCGACTGCGGCGACCTCTCCTGCGGCGGCATGTCCTGTCGCCTCGCCGCCGGCCCTTGCGACGCGGTCGAGGTCTGCACCGCTGGAGCCTGCCCGGAGGACGTCCTCGAGAGCGCGACGCTCGTCTGCCGTCCGGAAGAAGGGGACTGCGACGTTGCCGAGGCGTGCACTGGAGCGTCCCCCGACTGCCCTGAGGACGCCTTCCTGCCCGAAGGCGCCTCTTGCCGGGCGCCCACCGGAGCCTGCGACGCCGAGGAGCGGTGCACCGGCGCCGCCGCCGGGTGCCCAGCCGATGCCGTAGAGGTCCAGGGCAGGCTCTGCCGCGCAGCCGCTGGCTCCTGCGACGTGGAGGAGCTCTGCGACGGTGCCTCAGTCGACTGCCCTGAGGATGCCTTCCTGCCCGAGGCCACCGTCTGCCGGCAGCCTGTGGGGGTGTGCGACGTCGCCGAGGCCTGTGACGGTCTCTCCGCCGGCTGTCCCTCCGACGGGTTTCAGCCGCAGGGAACCTCCTGCCGTCCAGCAGCGGGGCCTTGCGATGCAGAGGAGAGCTGCACTGGCACCGCGAAGGCCTGCCCGCCTGATGGATACGAGGGGAGCACGAAGACCTGCCGGCCGGCGGCGGATGGCTGCGACGCCCCGGAGACGTGTACCGGCTCGTCCATCGGCTGCCCCCAGGATCGCTTGAGGGCGAGCGGGTTCGTCTGTAGAGCCGCCGCCGGATCTTGCGACTCCGTCGCCGAGACCTGCTCGGGTACCTCGGCCAGCTGCCCGACCGACGTCAACGGCTGCACCTCGTCCCAGTACTGCAGCGGCTCGCAGTGCGCGTCCAAGAAGGCCCGAGGCGTCGCCTGTGCTGTCGGTGGCGAGTGCCTTTCGGGCAGGTGCGCGGACGGGGTCTGCTGCGACACCGCCTGCACGAGCACCTGCGCTGCCTGCAACCTCGCCGGCCACCTGGGGACCTGCACCAACCACGCGCAAGGCACCGACCCCGAGGACGCGTGCGGGCGCTACGCCTGCAACGGCGCGGGGGCGTGTAGCACGTCATGCACGGGAGGCTGCTCCAGCACGCAGTGCGACTCCACGGGTTACTGCGCGGGCGCGAGCTGCAGCGCCAAGAAGGCGAAGGGCGCCTCGTGTGGCGCAGGCTGCGAGTGCAGCTCGGGTCACTGCGTGGACGGCGTGTGCTGCGACGGCGCCTGCAACGGGCCGTGCGTCGTCTGCAACCTCACCGGCTCGCTGGGCACCTGTCGCAACCGTGCGGCCGGGACCGATCTCGAGAACGGTTGCGGGCGCTACCTCTGCAACAGCGCGGGAGCCTGCTACACGAGCTGCAGCGGTGCATGCTCCTCGACGCAGTGCGACTCCACCAGCTACTGCGCGGGCACCAGCTGCAGCGCCAAGAAAGCGACGGGCGCCACCTGTGGCTCAGGCTGCGAGTGCAGCTCGGGCAGCTGCTTCGAGGGCTCGTGCTGCACGCCCTCCTGCACGAGTGGCGTCTGCGGGGCCCTCGATGGCTGCGGCGGCGAATGCGGAGCGGCCTCGGGCTGCACGCTCCATTTCTACTTTGGCAGCAACCACGGTCATTCTACCTATAGCGACGGTACGGTCCCCGACGCCGGGAGCGACGCGTCCAACCTTCCTTCCGACCATTTCGCTCTGACCAAGAATGCCGATGCCGGCTATGACTTCTATATGATATCGGACCATTCACAGGCCTCGACGAAATATCCACAATTTGCGCTCAACTGGCGTAACACCATGAGACAGGCGAGGGATGCCACCACCCCCAGCTTCGTCGCTATGTGGGGTTTCGAGTTCTCCGAGAACAAGGCCAATGAGCCCGGGGGGGTAGGTCATGCGAATGTCTTCGGGCCAGAGTTTCGCTATGATGCGGACGCATTCACGAGCTCTGGTGCCCCGGTCACCCTCTTGACCTTCTACGACTGGCTAGTGGCCAGGGATTACATCGCGTCCTTCAATCACCCGGGAGAGGTCGTCGCGAGTAAGATCTACGACTTCAACGGCTTTGCAGGGTTGAACCATTATCGACGAAATCAGATGGCGATGATCGAGGTGTGCAAAGCCGGCAATAACTGCTTCTTCAACAAGGTTGTTGAAGCGCTGAATATGGGCTGGCGCGTGGCGCCTATCATTGGAATTGACGCGCACCAGCTCTCAAGTGTCGTGCGTGCATCCCGCACGGCCGTCCTGGCCCCGGTGCTCACGCGCGATGCGCTCCTCGCCGCCATGAGGGCTCGACACGTCTATGCCACCAAGGACAGCGATCTCGAGGTCGTCTACACGGTGAACGGACAGCTCATGGGCTCGGTGCTTCGCAATCCATCGCAGCTCCAGTTCGAGATCTCCATTCACGAGCCCGATGGCAATAATGCTCCGAGGATTACCCGGATCGAGATCCTTGGAATGGGTGGCAGAGTGGTAGTCTCCAGGAGCTTCAACGACCACAGCGTGTACTGGAAGCCCCCTCTGTTGCGGCCCCCATTCGACACGTACTACTGGCTTCGGATCTACAGCGCGGCCTACAACAAGGGCGACGCTGTGGAAGACGAGCATGAGGGTGTCGCGTATTCTGCACCCATTTGGATCGAGCAGGTCCCTTGAGTGCGACCGGGAACCAACCTGCCACAAGGATCGAACATCAAGGCCTCGTTCCACAGTGTCGGTCGCTCTCTTGCGAGCGGAGGTAGCTCGCTCCTCCAGAGGGAGAGGGCTGGAGGCTGACCTGGTCCAGCTCGAGAGCAAGGGCAACGTCACCGCCTTGTCTGACGGCTGGCGCACGCGCCAATCTCCGGGAATTCACAGGGATGCTTTCAGCAATACCCGAACAGACGGGTCTTGCAGGGTTGGCGATCTGCACGCTTGCTTGCCGACGACGACGGCGCTCGGGAGAAGCCTGATCCGAAGGCATCTGCGAGCACTCCAAGCCCCCCCCCTCGGGGGCCAATGCGACCGAGCTCAAGGAGGGAGTGTTCGCCGCCGACGCCGGCGACCGTAGCCTAGGCCACGAGGACGGTCATCGCCGACGCCCGCAGCAGGCTTGGTCAACACGGCTGACTACGGCGACTGAGCGCTCGAGGTGTGGGGTGGTCGAGGGTGTCGAACGAGCCACTCCTCCACCTTCTTTAGCGTCGCTTCCTCGCCCGGCTGCTCTGCGTAGTGCTCCTTGGCGGCGACCGCGAGGCCGTGGGCGCGCTCGCGCTCCTCTCCCAGGTCCCAGAGAGCCCGCGCCAGAGCGAACTCCACTTGGCCGAGCCTTCCGGTATTGCCCGGCGGCTTGGCGCGCACGATGCGCAGGGCTCGCTCGAGCAGTGGCAGCGCTTTGGCGGGGGCCGCCAGTCCCAGATAGGCGATGGCTGCGCCGGCCAGCGAGGACGCTACCCGTGGATGCTCCGGTCCAAAGGCTCGCTCGCGGATGGCTGTGGCACGCAGCTCGAGCTCGAGCGCCTCCCGGTGTTGGCCGCGGCCGTCCAAGACGCCGGCGAGGTTGTGGATCGCGGTGGCGGCAAGGGTGTGATCTGGGCCGTAGTGGCGCTCGAAGAGCTCCAGCGCGCCGCGGTACTCGACGACGGCTTCCTCGGCGCGTCCCTCGGCCATCAACGCGACGCCTAGGTTGGAGGCGAGGCGCGCCGCCATGACGTTGTCGAGGCCTACCGTGCGCGAGAGCATGGCCCGCCCGTCCTGGAAGTGCGACATCGCCTCGGCGAATCGCCCCTGGTCGAGGCGCACATATCCCAAGTTGTTGACCGCCATCGCGACGAGCGGGTGATCCTCCCCGAGCGCGGCACGCCTGAGCTCCATCACACGCCGGCTCTGAACCGCCGCCTCCTCCAGCCGTCTGCTCTCGTGCAGGGCCATGGCCAGCGCCGCGAGGGCGTCGGCGGCCGGCAACCCGTCGGGTCCATGCTGCTCAATGGTGAGACCCACCGCGCGCTCGGCTTCGGCGACGGCATCCTGGAAGCTTCCCAGCCCCAGCAGCAGCCGGCTGCGCACGACGGCGAGTGCTGGGCGATCGCTGGTGAGAGTTCCGGCGCGCTCGCTCGTCGCCTCGGCAAGCTGCACCCAATCCTTGGCGAAGGCGACCTGTTGCTGCCAGAGCTCTGCCTGGGCCAGCCCTAGAAAGGAAGCCGCCACCAGGCGGTCGTGGCTGCCCCGCTGCGCCTCGACCACAGCCGCCTGGTAGGCCTCAATGGCTTCCCGATAGCGCAGGCTCGCCGTCAGCGCTCGGGCAAGGGCCCACTGCGCCTCGGCGACGACGGGCGCCCACCCGAGGGTACGCGCTTCGGGTAGCAAGGCCTCGGCGAGCTCCAGGGCCCGCGCCGTGTCACCCGAGTCGGACCGCGCGCGGATCTCCGCGAGTCGCCGGCGAAGCGCCTCCGCCCGCTCCCGCGCGAAGGCCGGCGCTCGTTTCGAGGAGATCTCCGGCTGTGCGGCGGCGCATACGGCGATCGCCTCCAGCCCCGAGACAGCGACCGGTGCGCCTTCCACCACCCGCGCGTCGGCCTGGCTCAGCACGCCGGTGAGCGCCTCGGCGTCCGCCCGCAGCCGATCGAGGCACTCGATGCGAGCGTCCAGCAGCGAGCTGCTGGCTGCGCCGCGGGCGGCGGCCACGCAGGTCTCAACGCGCGAGGACGACCACGCGACCCCGTAGCGCGTGAGGGACCGGTCGACCTCGCGCAAGGAAGCCTCAGCGAAAGGAAGCGCGGTGGAATGGAAGGCAGCATGGACGGCAGAGCGCCGGCCGTCGTCCCAGGCGCTGCTCCAGGCGGCTCCCTCCTCCAGGCAGCGGACCGCGGCGCTGTCGCGCCCAAGCAGGTGGACGCCCAGGGCGCTCAGCGCCAGCGCTGCCGCGGCCCAGAAAGCACGCCGCTCGCTCAGCGGCTTGCCGCGCACGGCTCCGAGGAGAGCGGGCAGCGAAGGGAAACGGTCTCTCGCCTTGAGCGCCAGGCCACGCTGGAGGGCACGGTAGACGCGCGGCGGTACTCGCGCCGGGCGCGGCGCCGGGCCACGGCTCATGGCTGCGAGGAGCTCCTCCGCGGTCTCTCCGGTGAAGGGCCGGCTGCCGGCCAAAGCCTCGAACAGCGCGACGCAGAAGGCGAACTGGTCGCAGCGCTCGTCGGAGGCCTCTCCGCGCAGCTGCTCCGGCGCCATGTAGCCCAGGGTGCCGCCCCAGCTGCGCTGCCCGGCAGGCGAGGCCAGCCCGAAGTCGGCCACGCAGATCCTGCCTCCGGACGCCACGAGCACGTTGTCGAGCTTGAAGTCGCGGTGGACCAGGCCGGCCTCATGCGCGGCGGCGAGCCCGGCGCCCGCCTGGAGGAACGCGGCGATCACCTCGCGGGTACGCCTCGCCTCCCGCGCGAGCCAGGCCCTGAGCGACCCCTCCTCGCAGTGCTCCATCGCCACGTACACCTGGCCGGCGTGGGTCCCGACGTCATGGACAGTCACGATGTGGGGGTGCGAGAGCCGGGCCAGCCCCTGGGCCTCTCGGAGCAGGTGCTCACGCGCCTGGTCGGCGTCTGCGAAGCTGCCGTCTGCGGGGGCGATCAGCTTGAGGGCCACGTGCCGGGCGAGGTCGGGGTCCCAGGCGCGGTAGACGACGGCGGTCCCTCCGACGCCGAGGCAGTCGAGCACGAGGTAGCGGCCCACCGTCGATCCGCGGGCCAGCAACGCGTTCGCGTTCGCCTTCAGCGCCTCGGTGAGCTCGCCTCCTGTGCCACCGTCGAGCCGGGAAGACGTCGTCACCAGCTCGAGGCACTCGGCGCACTCCGCCAGGTGCTGCTCGACCTCGGCCCGCTCCTCGTCGTTCAACCCCCCGTGAAGCCAGGCGGCGACGGTGTTGTCATCCAGGCAGGTCAAGGGCGCTTTCGACTCTCATCGAGGAGGCGCTCGAGGCTCAGATCCCACTGGCTCTGGAAGAGCCGCAGGTGGGAGGTGACCTGTGAGGGAGGCAGCTGCAGGCGCTCCGCGAGTCGCCTGCGGGTGGCGGCCAACAGGCGGGCTCGGGCATCGGCCATCCAGCGCCCGGCGGTGGTGCGGTGCACGCCATAGCAGGAGGCCATCCGCTCGAGGTCGAAGCCCTTGAGCGCCAGACGCAGCAGCGCCCTATCTCGTCGGGACAGCAGGCACAGCGCCTCCTCGAACGCGGCCACGAATTCGGCTCGGTACATCGTCTGGGCGATCTCGCGCTCGGGAGATCCCGGGTCGGAGCGCTTCTCCACGTCTACCTCGCCGGCAGTGCCACCGTGCGCGCGGCGCCGGTTCAGCGCTTCGCGAACGACCGCCGAGCGCAGGTAGGTGGAGAGCGGCCCGCGCCCCTGGTAGTCGGCAAGGCGCCCGGAGGCACCGTCGGGTCCTCCCAGCAGGCGGTCGCGCAAGCGGTCCACGGCCTCCGCCGCCCAGCGATCCGAGTCGGGGAAGCGCCGAAGCGAGCGATCCGCCTCCGCCTGCAGGAGCGCGTCGAGCGCCGCGGCTGCCGCACGATCGCCCCCGATGAATGCGGTGACGAGGTAGAGATCCGCTCCCGCCCGCTGCTCGAGGTCGACCGCCGTGGGAGCCAGCGTTGCCAAGCGCTCCAGGAAGCGCTGCTTCTCCAGCTTCACGTGTGGCCAGGCCTTGCGGCCTGCCTCATCGAAGGCATCGGCTACGCGGCGCCAGGCGCCATCTGGAAGCTCCAAGGGCATGCTGCCGCTGGATGCTAGCGCGACCCCGGGATGGAAGAAATCGGCTCGCGTGCAAGAAGCAGCGCGTGTGCGCTACTGCTTGGCGAACCGAAAGCGATAGTGGATTTCGCCATCGGGCGAGTCCCAGCCCTTGAGTCGTTCAGTGACGACGCTCTTGAGACCGAAGAGCTCGAGCGCCTTCTTGATATAGCCCATGACCAGGAACTCGAAGACACAGTGGTGGACCGGCAGGTCATGGATCTCTACCTCGATCAGCTCCTCGGCGAACCTCATCTGGATGGCGCCATCCGTGAAGTGGGTGGTCCAGAGTCGAGGCAGTGACCTCTCGACGAAGGAGCGCGCGTCCTTGTTGAGGAGGATGGCGCGGTAGGGGCCGTTCTGCAGTGCCCATAGGGCGGCGTTCTCGCCTACCTTCCAATAGGTATTCTTGTCACCGCCCGCAAACGCGTCGACGGCTGCATCGCTGAAGTCCAAATACTTCTCGATGGGGATCAGCGTGGTCGCAAGAATGGTTCGTTCGAAGAAGGGATCCCTCTTCACCAAGTCCAAGTGGAAGCGATTCCAAGCGTCCTCCCCCGCATCCTTTGTGATCTGCTCCATGCGCGTCAGAAAGGAGATGCCCTTCACGTCCATAGGAATGTCCCCCGATAGCCTGGGTT
>JACRCT010000406.1 GCA_016218885.1 Deltaproteobacteria bacterium
CCGAAGGGTCGATCTTCGCGTTCGAGTTCGTCCTCGCCGACGGGCGCAAGGTGTTGGCCGGCGAGGGCAAGGTCACCGCGGTCTCGAGCGACCCTCACCGACCGGGGATGACCCTCGCCTTGCGCGCCCTCGACGCCGAGAGCCAGGCGCTCATCACCCGGTTCAGCAACGCTGGAGCCGGCGCCACCAGCAAGCCTTCGGTCGATCCCGCGGCGGAGGAGCGCCGCCGCCGGCGCCAGGCCATCCTCGAGGGCCCCGCCCCCGCACCTCCACCGTCGGGCCAGGAGCCGGTCATCGGCATCGACCTGGGCACCACCATCTGCCGCGCTGCAGTCTGGCTCAAGGGCGAGGTGAAGCTGCTGCCGCTGGATGGCCGCTCGACCAGCCTCCCCTCCTTCGTGGCCCTCGACGAGCGCGGGCGCCTGCTGGTGGGGGCGCGCGCCAAAGCGCACTTGATGGTCGACCCCAAGAGCACCGTCTTTGGCGCCAAGAGGCTCATCGGGCGCCGCACCCGGTCACCCAAGGTGCGCGAGATCGCCGTGCGGTTCCCCTCCGAGGTGTGTCCCGACGACTATGGGGACACCGCGGTGCGCCTCCAGGGCCGGGTCTACCCGATTCCCCAGATCGCCTCCTTCCTGCTGGCGGAGATCCGCAATCGCGCCTCCGAGGCCCTCGGGTGCAAGGTGAGCCGCGCGGTGATCGGCGTACCCGCCTACTTCAATGACCGGCAACGCCAGGCCGTCCATTACGCCGGGAAGCTGGCCGGGCTCGACGTGTGGCGGGTGATCAGCGAGCCCACGGCAGTGGCCATCGCCTTCGGCTTCGGCAAGGGGCTGACGCGCAAGAGGCTGCTCGTCTACGACCTGGGCGGCGGGACCTTCGATGCCTCTCTGCTGGAGGCCACCGGCAACGACTTCGAGGTGATCGGGGCAGGAGGCGAGAACTTCCTCGGCGGGCTGGATTTCGACGCGCGCCTCGCCGGCTGGCTCGACGAGCGCTTCCAGCAGATCCAACAGTTCGCCCTGCCTGGCGATCCCCTGACCCGCCAGCGCGTGCGCGACGCGGCCGAGACGGCCAAGATCGCCCTCTCGGAGCGGGCCGACACCCGGGTCCACCTCGCCTTCGTAGCCAAGCGCGAAGAGGTCCCCGTCGACCTCGATGTCTCGGTGGACCGCGGTCGCTTCGAGTCCCTCACCCGCGACCTGGTCGAGCGCTCGCTCATGGCGACCCGCGCAGTGTTCGAGGCCGCACAGGTCGATCCCACCGCGGTCGACGAGGTGCTCCTGGTCGGCGGTCAGAGCCAGAGCCAGGGAATCCGCGAGGCGGTAGAGGCCGTGGTCGGGCGCAGCGCGCGCCGTGACGTCGACCCTCATGCCTCGGTGGCCATCGGCGCAGCGCTGGTGGGGCAGGCGCTGCAGTCCGAGCGGGCCGGCAGCACCGGCGGATTCACCCTTTCCTATGACGAGATGCTCTCGCTCGCCATTGGCTACGCGTCGCCGGGCGGAAGCTTCGAGCGCGTGCTCGAGCGCGGCACTCGGCTTCCCTGCGAGAAGGTCGCCTCCGTCAACGCCGATCGGGAAGGCCACCTGCGCCTGTCTCTCTTCCAGGGAGAAGCCAAGGACACGGTGGGCAACGAGTTCCTCGGCAAGCTCGTGATCAACGGGCGGCCGACAGAGCGCTTCGACGTGACCTTCGCGGTCTCGCAGGGCGGCGTGCTGACCGTGCTTGCCAGGGGAGTCGATGGCGAGCAGCGGGAGATGACTCTGGCGACCGCCGACACCTCCGAGGAAGCACGCGCCGCGCTCGTGGCCCCGCCTGGCGCCCCGGTGCCCTTCTCGCCCACGGGCTTCTCGGCCCCGGCGGCGCCGGGGCAGCTCGAGGACAAGAAGGGCCTCCTCTCCAAGCTCTTCGGGAAGAAGTAGAGAGCGCCTCGGCCGTTGCCGGCTCTCCCCTCTCTCGCGGGCTTGCGCGGCGCACACATCACGAGCGATCGGTCTGATTTCGAGCGACGGTCATAGCTGCACGCAGTTGATCCAGCGCAGTATCTCCGCCCAGCCCAGGAAGAAACGCGAACCCGTCTCGGCAGTGAGGTGCGTGTTGTAGACGCGAATCGTGCTGTCGAGCAGCGTAGGGTCGTACTCGGCGAGATCGATCCAGTCGTACCCCAGGCTAGCCCGATCCCAGTTGTTCGCCGGCCGGCCCGAGCCATCCACGTGGCCCGAGACGTCGTCGGGACCGGCCTCGCCGTTGAGCACCTTGAGCATCGTCTTCGTCAGCCGGGTCATGTCGGTGGTCGCGAGCCCGCCAAGGCCGAACCTCCGCGCCCAGATCAAGAGGGAGAGATCGAGATGCGCATGGTTGACGTCCTCCATGCCTGCGCCGCGGCAGCCCCCGTAGTCCCAGTTGTACGCCTCGCCGTCGAGGCGCACGAACCTGAGGAAATACGCCGCCGCCGCGTCCGCCTTGTGCAGATAGCCAGGAGCTGGGGTATGGCCCTTGAGCCGCTCTACCCTGTCGATCAGCAGCAGGGCTTTGGCCACCGTCGCCCCCTGGTTGTACATCAGCAGGGACGCGGTGCTGCACAGCCCGCCGCAGGTCGCATAGATGTAGAAGCCCGGACAACCACAGACCGGAGGGTTGTCGACCCACTGATAGTCATAGGCATGGAGTATGGGCTCGATCTTTTCGAGGAATTGATCGGCCTTGGGTCGGTATGACGCAAATCTCTGATCGACCCATACCTCGTAGACGAAATACATGATTGCGTGGGCAATCATCCCGGTCTCGAGCATCTGCTGCGCGGGATCGGTCGCGATCGACCACCCGGCCTCCCCCTCCGCGTGCGCGAACCAGTAGTCAATCGACGTCACGGCTCGGTCGAGATACTTGGTGTCGCCAAAGGTTTTTGCCATCGAAACGAAGGCACGCACCCAGTAATGGCCGTGCCATGCGAATGTGCTCGAATCCGTGAGCCCTGGAACCGAGGTGCCATACGTCGCGCTGTACTTGGCATCCCAGGCGGCCTGGGTCGCCACGGCCGGCGTCACGCTATTCCGGCAACTCGACCCGCCGCCATCAGTCAGCTCGCCGCCATCAGTCAGCTCGCCGCCGTCGGTCAGCTCGCCGCCGTCGGTCAGCTCGCCGCCGTCGGTCAGCTCGCCGCCGTCGGTCAGCTCGCCGCCGTCAGCCAGCTCGCCGCCGTCAGTCAGCTCGCCGCCATCGGTCGTGGCGCCCGAGTCACGGACGTCGGTGGTCGTGCCCACATCCACGGTCCGATCGGACTCGACCGTGACGCTGCAACCCGCGAACACAAGCACCAACATCAACGAACAGCCGGCCCCGACGCGTCTGCCTCCCATCGTTGTCCCCCTTGCAGCGAATGCCCTGAATCAAAGTGGCAGAGGCAGGCTGGAGCAGGCGAGCTCGAGGTCTCGAAATTGGCTCGCAGCCCTCGAGGTGAGCTTGGCAAGCGCCTGGTGAGCAGGCGCCCAGGAGAGGGCCTTGACGTGACCTTCGGAAGAAGTAGAGAGGCCTCAGCCGTTGCCGGCCATCTCCTCCCTCGCGCGCTCGGAGATGCGCGCAAACGGGGCCCGGGTGAGCTCCTGCATCAGGTCCCGAGCCAATGGGTGCTCCATTTGGAACTTGAGGAGGTTGAACGCTCCCCAGTGCGTCTTCTCCGTGGGGTCCTTCTGGAGGCGCTCGCGCAGCAGCGTCACCGCCTCGGGGAGACCCATGAACTTGTCCAGCCCGCCCAGCGCGTTGCCGCGAACCTCCTCGTCGGGGTCGGAGGTGGCGGCCTTGACGAACAGGTCCTTGAGCTCGGGGTGCTCGCTCATGTTCACCGACTGCCAGGCCATGGCCGCGCGCACCTCCTGGCTCTGGTCGGAGAGCAGGCCACCGACGAGGTGGTTGAGGCGCACGTCCTCGGGCATCCAGTGCACGCTCTCCGCCAGCTCCTTGCGCACCGCCGAGTGCGGGTTCTTGAGCGTGGCGAGGAAGGTGTTGAGCACCAGGTCCTTCATGCCGTGGTGGTGGGCGAGCGCCAGCGCCGAGACGCACGACTTCTGGGCGTCGGGGGAGGGGTCTGAGCCGATGCGCGCGGCGACCATCTCCATCACCGCCGGGTCCTCGTTGAAGCCGGCGAAGGCGCGGAAGACCGAGGCGCGCACCGAGGCCTCGGGGTCGTCGCGCATCGAGAGCAACAGCTCCTTGCGACCCTTCAGCTCGTGGTCGGCGTCCAAGTAGAGGCGAATCGCCATCTCGGAGCGGACCTCGGGGTTGGCGTGCTTGCACAGCCGCTGCACGAGCGGCATCGCGCCCTCCTCGGCGAACTTGGCGGCGACGGTGACCAGCTCGCGCATCAGCTCAGGCTGGAGATCAGGCAGCTCCGCCATCGCCTCCAGCGTCTTGATGTGCTCGGGCTTGGCGCGGTTGTTGAGGATGTTCCCCCAGGCGGCGAGGGCGGCGGCCTTCACGCGGTCGGTGCCGGCGCGCATCTTCTCGCCCAGCCAGCCCTCGATGTTCACGAAGTTCTTGTCCTCGTCATACGAGGCGCAGAGCAGGTCGTTGAGCGCGTTGCAGAGCTCGTCCTCGTCGCGGCTGAGCAGGCCCGGGAACTGCCCCAGGATGTCCTCCTTCGAGGCCTTGCCCTTGATGAGCCCGCCGAAAAGGCCGGGGCGCGCCTGGGGGTCGGAGGGGCCGATGACCTTCAGCTCGGCCTCCGCGCTGGGGTCCTTGACCTTGGGGATGTCCGCGGAGGCGATGACCTTGTAGGTGCCCTTGGGATCGGTCCCCTTCGGGACGGGGAAGCTGAACTCGTATTTGTTCAGGCTCGCCGGCGGCAGAGGCTGGTTGGAGATGAGCGTGTTGTCGAGCAGGACCTGCAGGTCGATCTTCGGCAGCGGCTGGCCCTCGACGGGAGTCACCTTGACGTAGACCAGCCGCACCTTGAGCGCCTTGAGCTCGAGCGGCTTCTTGCCGCCCGAGAGCGTGATCGCGCCCGAGAGGGTCCCGCCTTCGGGGATCAGGTTGGTGTCGAGCTTGAGGTCGAGCTTCGTTCCGCCACCGAACAGAGAGTCGAGCAGTCCCATACGTTCCTCCGAGGGTTGGGCCGGCGTTGCTGCTGAAAGGCTCCGTGCACGAAGAGGCCGAGGAGCATAGGTGAAAGGCCGGAACCCGCCAACGCGCCCCGCTGCCGTCCCGAGAATCCTCAAGCAATCTCGAGAGCTGCGGCTGGCAGAAGGGCCTCGCGGGCCAGGCTCGCGCTTCGGGGAGCACCCTTTTCGGGGGTCCAGCATCCAAGTCGGGGAACGGACGCGAGGGGAGAATCCTCGGCGATCCGCCTGGACCCGCCACCGCGAGCGAGCCAGCCTCGCCGCCCACTCACACAGGAGAACAAGCTCATGGCCACTCTTCGCAAGAACGCCGTCACCTTCAAGGGCAACCCGCTCGACCTCGAGGGCCCCGAGCTCAAGGTGGGCGAGAAGGCCCCCGCAGACTTCGCACTGGTCCAGAACGACATGTCCCCGCTCGCCGGTCCCGCCATGGCGAAGAAGCCGCGCATCGTCGTGACCGTCCCCTCGCTCGACACGCCTGTCTGCGACCTCGAGACCCGTCGCTTCAACACCGAGGCCACCAAGGTCCCCGGGGTGACGGTGTACACGGTCTCCATGGACCTGCCCTTCGCTCAGGCGCGATGGTGCGGCGCTGCCGGCATCAACAACGTGAAGACCGCCTCCGACCACAAGGACCGGAGCTTCGGGCGCGCCTACGGTGCCTGGCTTCCGGCGCTGGGCCTCTTGGCGCGCGCCGTCTTCGTGATCGACAGGGACGACGTCGTCCGCCACGTCGAGTACGTCTCCGAGGTCACCCACGAGCCGAACTACGACAAGGCCATCGAGGCCGCCAAGAAGCTGTAGACCTTCGAAGCGCTACTCCTGTCTCCGGCACCCTTGCCCCCTCCCGCCTCTTGGCGGTCAGGGGGCTTGCCGCTTCAGCCACTGGCCAGCTCCCCAAGCTTGGCTCGGGCCTGGGCCATCCGGGTTGCCTCGCGGGTCCTTCGCGCTCGCCACAAGAGGTGGTGGGGCGTGAGGGTCGGTGGGACGAAGGGGACCACTGTGACTTCCCAGCCCGCCGCTTCGAGACGCAGCGTGCGCTCGGCGTCGATGAACCCGGTCACTAGACGTCGCCGCACCTCGGAGTGGTGCCCTACCCCGGCACGCTCGGCCAGGGCCTCCGCCCACTTCGCGAAGGGCACCCGCTCGCCGTAGCAGCACGGGACCAGGAAGAGCCATTTCGCCTCTTGGGATCGGCTCACCGCCTCGATGACACTATCCGAGGCCGGCCCACAGGCGTGCAGCCCGGCGGCGAGGTCGTACTGCCCCGGCCAACAGCTCGTGTCGCCGACATCGCCCTGGATGACCTGCACTCGAGCCTCGACTCCCAGCCTTAGCGCTGCCTCGCGGCTCGCCCGGACCCGATCTGCCTCGCGCTCGATCACCGTCACCCGTGCATAACCGATGAGCTTCGCCGCCAGGACCCCCACGTAGGCCTTGCCCGCCGCCGCGTCCACCAGATGCCCGCGCTTCTTGTGTCGCGCCATCTCGGTGAGCAGCGCCGCGACCTCCACCGCCTTGCGCCGGTCCTCGTCACGCAGCCGCGTGCCCTCCGCGACGATGTAGGCCTCGTGGAGCAGCGACTCGATCTGCGATGGGTCGAACGTCATCTGGCCCTCTCCGCCTTCCCCGTCATTCGCGTCGGTGCCGAGGGAGCGAAGGGCCTGAGGCAGCCTTGACGGCAGCGTGGGCCTCTGCCCACGCTGCGCTCCAGCGCCAGGCCGGGTTCAGCCTGCTTCGGTCGAGAGGACGCCGGGCATCATCTCGTCTCGGTGGGCCCCGGCGCGGGCTCTGGCGAAGCCGCCGGGGACGAGGGCTCGGATCCCGCCACGGTCGATCCTGGCGCGGGCTCCGACACGGCCGTCCCCTGCAACGACCCGATCAGCTCCTCGATGTTCCTGGTCATGACCTCGACTTCGCCAATGCTGCCGATCTGCTCCAGCCGTTCGGCATCCACGAGCCTCTTTCCGAGGACGTCCACGACCATTTGCGCCTGCTGGGTGTTGGCCTCCGCCGCGGCTTGCACCAGCTCGGAGTGCAGCCGGCGGAATTCCACCAACCGCTTGCGGAAGTCGCGGCGCAACGCTGCATTGCGCTGCCGCAGGTCGGGGTCGCTCTCCCCCGTGAGCTGCCGCTTCGACTCCTCCTGGCGCAGGTGCTCAATCTCCTGTGGCTGCAGGTCGGTGCGTGCCTTGATGCGCACGGAGGCAGTGCGACCGGTGCTCACCTCGCACGCGTTGACCGAGAGGCTGCCGTCGAGATCCAGCTCGAACGCCACCTCGATGGCCTTCTCGCCCCGATAGGTCCCGACCAATCCGTCGAGCACCACCTCTCCCAGCAGATGGTTCTCGCATACGCGCCCCGACTCGCCTTGCACGACGGGGATCCGCACCACCGTCTGGCAATCGCTGGCGGGGTAGAACACGTCCTTCGCCTTGCAGGGCAGTGAGCGGTTCTTTGCCAGCAACGGCCGGCTGAGGCCACTGGCTACCCCGACACCCAGGGTGCTGGAGACGATGTCGAGGAGGACGGTGCTGCTCGTGCGCGCTACCAGGCTATTGGCATGGATCGCCGCCCCCAACGCCACCACCTCGTCAGGGAACAGGTGCGTGGACGGATTCAGGTCGAAGCGCTGTCCCACGCGCTCGCGGATGACCGGCACTCGCGTCATCCCCCCCACCAGGATCACCTGGGAGATCGAACGCTGCTCGAGCTTTGCCTCTGCCATCGTCTGATCGACGGCCTGGATGCAGCGGTCGACCAGGGCACCTACCAGCCCCTCGAAGACCGGCCGCGTCAGCGTCGCTTCGAGGGGGATGGCGCCGTGCCCGGTGGCGACGGACGTGGAGACCGAGGCCTCGTTGGTGCTGGAGAGGGTGCACTTGAGGTGCTCGGCGATGCCCTTGAGCTGCTGCAGCACAGTCCGATCCTGCAGCAACCGGTCTCCTTGGCTGGAAGGCAGCTGCGAGGTCAGCCAGTTGACGACGGCATTGTCGAAGTCCTCTCCCCCCAGGAACGGGTCGCCGCCAGTGCCGACCACCTCGAAGACCCCGTCGCGCATCTCGAGGATGGAGACGTCCAGCGTGCCGCCTCCGAGATCGAAGACCAGGACCTTCCCCTGGAAGCTGGTCTGGACGCCGTAGGCCAGCGCCGCGGCGGTGGGCTCGTTGATGAGCCGCACCACCTCCAGGCCGGCGATCTGCGCCGCCTCCTTGGTCGCCTGGCGTTGGGCGTCGTTGAAGCTCGCGGGCACGGTGATGACGGTCTTGGTCACCGGCGCGCCGAGGAACGCCGACGCATCCTGGTGCAGCTCGCTCAGGAGCGCGGCGGCGATCTGCGCGACCGGAATCGCCCGCTCTGCCAGCTTGACCCTGACGTCCTCGTTGGGGCCGGCCACCAGCGAGTACGGGAAGAGGTTCCGGTAGCGGAAGGCGAGCTCGGGCGTCCAGCGCTGGCCCATCAAGCGCTTGGTGGCGAATGCCACGTTCTGCGGGTGTGCGCGCGCCAGCTCCCGGGCAGCCTCCCCCACGACCCTCTCGCCCTCGGAGGTGTAGCCCACCATCGAGGCGAGCAGGCGCTGACCTTCTCTCCTTTCGATGATTCTCGGCTTGCCGGAGACCACGGTGGCTACGACGCTGTTGGTCGTGCCCAAGTCGATGCCAATGGAAGGCTGGTCCACGTTCACCCCGCTGCTCACGAAGCCAGCAACCCTGACGGCCAGAGCATCTCCAACGCAGTCTCCACCACCTCGCGCTCGAGCCGCCCGTGATCGGTCTGGTTCACCTCGACGAACTGGAACGCTGCCCGCCAACGCCCATCCGCCGTCCTTCGGCACCCGCGGCAGGACGTGGTGCCCTTCAGAGGCCGTCGGGCCCCTGAGAGCCAGAGCGAGAAGTCGAGGGGCACCCCGGTAGGAGGTGGCTCCGTCAACCAGGCCGAGAAGCCTCCGATGGAGAAGTCCCGAGTGAGCCCGCGGCTCGCTCGCCCAGACACCTTGAGCTCAACCCTCAGCTCGCGAACGGCCCGGTAGGCTCGGCGCACCTTGGCGCACTTGGGAGCCAGCAGGAGCTGCGCGTGGATCAGCGAGTCCTGCAGCTCCGTGCACGCCGCGACGTAGCGGCGATGCTCTGCGCTCGTCAGCGGGCGTACCCGCGCCTGGGCCAGAAGGACGCGAAGCTCGGCAACCTGTTCCGAAGTCATGGAAGCAGCCCCAACCCAACGTGGAACGACCTCGAGCAACCTGCCGAAGCGAAACCCCCGAGACCGCTCCGGCCCCACGAAAACCAGCCGCCCGGCCCATTGAACCGCAAGAAGAGGTCCAAGGGAACCCATCGACCTATGAGGGCCATGCTCTTCGGTCTGATTGGCGGGTTGGAGGAAAGAGCCGAAAGAATCGAACCTTGGCCGTTCACGAATCGCAACACAGCGAGCCTGAATCGGTCCTCACCCTCCGCGTCAGAGCGCACGAGTGCCACGATGCAGTGCCCAGGAGGAAGCCATGTTGCGGACCGTCGTCATGATGATCGCCGTGATTCTAGCCGTCACCACCACCACCACCGCCTCCGCCAGCGCCCAGCCCCGCGGCGATGCGCGCGAGCGCCGCGACGACGTGCGCGACCTGCAGGTGTCCCAGGCGCTGATGGCCGAGCTCGACGCCGCGGTCGCCCGTCGCAACCGCGCAGCGGTGGCGAGGATCGACCAGCGGGTTCGTGCGGCCATGGCGGCGGAGCTGGCGGAGTCCCGGCGCGAGCTGAGAGACGAGGAGCGTGGGCGCGGCGGTTACGGGCGTGGCCGCCCGCACCAGGAGCAGCGGGAGTTGGCCCGCGAACGCGCCGCCCTGGAGCGCGGCGAGAGGCTTTTGAACCAGTACAGCGTCCTGCAGCACCGCATGGACCGGCGCTCGCTCCAGGCCCGGCGCGACCTGCTTGCTGAGCTGGTGCGTCTCTCCGAGGTGGAGCTGCGCCAGGCCCGCTTGGAGCGAGCTGCAGGCCGCCGCCCCGATTACCGCGTCCACCGGTAGGCCGCTCGGCCGAGAAACGGCGTGAGTGCCGAGCTCGTCCCGTCCCTGGCGCCTCTCGTGGCCGGGGACGCGCTCGTTCGTAATGGCCGAGGGCTGGCGACAAGGCAGGCGCGCCGTCCTCGCCAATTCGCTGGGGAACCCGAATCTTTGCGGGAAGAAGGAGGGCTGCCATGGACCATCGACTGATCTCGGAAGGGATGCCGGTACACAGCGCAGACGGCCAGAATCTGGGCCGGGTCATCAAGTGCAACCCGGACAAGTTCCTGATTGAGAAGGGCCCGTTCTTTCCCCAGGAGTACGAGGCCGACTACGAAGAGGTGGTGCTGGTGCGCAACGGCGAGGCCACGCTCGCCGAGAGCGGGGACTCGCTGCGCGAGACCATGCACTAGCGTCCTGGGAGCGTCCGTCCCTGGCTGCTCTACCGAGCGGTGCCAGGGAGCGTGCGTAGGCCCTCGTGCTCGATTGCCAAGCAACGACCTACCGAGCCGTGGCGCTCGTCGCACACTCGACGGGAAAGGTCGTGAGCGGCCCGTTCGAGATCGTCGCCAACAACCACAGCACGCACCTGGGACGCCCCTCGCTGCAGTACGCCGACGACGATGGCGCCAAGTACCACGCGTTCTTCTCCTCGCTGGTCGGCGAGGAGAACACCGTGCTGCTCGCCGAGCTCGACCGCGACACCGCTCGGCTCTTCCCCGCGCCGGCCGCCTCGGCCCTGCCCCCCGACTCGGGCCAACCTCGACGCCGCCGCAGCGCGCCTGGCGAGCCGGGCGCAGGAGATCGTCGCCGAGGGGCGCAAAGTGTCCTTCTACTTCGTCTTCGCCGGGCATGGCGACGTGGCCGACGGCCGCGGCTTCGTCGAGCTCTCCGACGGGCCCTTCACCTCCGACGACCTGGATGTGCTCCTCGCCCGCGTCGGCGCGCGGGAGTCGCACGTCATCCTCGACAGCTGCAACTCCTTCTTCGTGATCTCGCCGCGCAAGCCTGGCGGACGGCGCTTCGCCACCCCAAGTGACGCCGCCGAGAGCCTGGCGCGGCGGCACCCTGGCGTCGGGGTCTTCCTCTCCACCAGTGCCGAGGCGCAGGTCTATGAGTGGTCGGAGCTGCAGTCCGGCATCTTCAGCCATGCCGTCCGCTCGGGTCTGGCCGGCGCCGCCGACGCCGACGGCGACAGCCGGGTGAGCTACCAGGAGCTGGCTGCCTTCGTGGACATCGCCGCGGCTGGCATCAGGAACCCGGGCTACCGGCCCAAGGTCTTCGCGCGCGGCCCGGCGGGCGACGGCAACCGCACCCTCGTCGACTTGAACGCCCGGAACCTGGCCGTCCTCGCCATCGACGACCCGGGCGCCGTCCGCCTGAGGGTGCGCGACACAGACGGCCTGCGCTGGGTCGACCTCTACAAGGAGGAGGGGGCGAGCATCGAGCTGCGACTGCCCCATCCGCTCGCGCAGCGCATGGAGGTCGAGCGGCTGCGCCTCATCGGCAAGGAGGCCTCGGTCGAGGCGCGCTACCGCGCCCCCCTCCTGCCAGCCA
>JACRCT010000400.1 GCA_016218885.1 Deltaproteobacteria bacterium
CTCGCCCGGCTCAAGCCCGGCGGCTCGCTCCTGATCATCGAGCCTGCCCTGCGCGAGACCTCCCGGGCCCTGCTCGAGCTGCGCGATCTCCTGGTGGACAGGGGCTTCGCGGTGCGCAGCCCCTGCCTGTTCCGCGGCCACTGCCCTGCCCTGATCAAGCAGAGCGACTGGTGCCACGCCGAGCGCGCCTGGGAGCCACCCCGGCTCATCCAGGACCTCGCCAAGGGCGCCGGGCTGCACAAGGAGTCGCTCAAGATGAGCTATCTCCTGCTGGCGGCCCCGGGCGAAGCCTGGCCCATGCCTCCCCCTGGGCGCCTGTTCCGCATCGTCTCCGAGCCGCTCGCCGGCAAGGGACGCCAGCGCTACATCGGCTGCGGCCCGGAAGGACGGGTCGGCCTGGCGCTGCAGGACAAGCACAAGTCGGCCCAGAACGCCGCCTTCGCCCGGCTCAACCGCGGCGACGTCATCGCCATCGACGGCACCGAGGAGCGCGGCGACGGGCTCGCGCTCGACCCGGCGGGGACCGTGACCCTGGTCGCCCGCGCCGGGGCTCGCCTGACCAAGCCTTCCTCCTGAGAGGTCCTTCCGGTTTGGCTTGGGGACTCGGTGTCCGAGCCGCGAGCGTCAGCGACCAGACCACCTCTTCGGCCGCCGGCCCATGCGGGACCGCCCACTCCCTGACGCTCGTGGCTCGGACACCGCACCTGGGGCGGCGGAGGCGGCAGCTGGAATTCCTCGCAGGGAGAGCCGTCTTTCCACCATGCGCTACCACCTCCTCTCCTATCTGGCCTGTCTCGGCACCTCCTGTGCCGCGACGGCGCCGGCCACGAAGGTTGAGCACCCCCCGCTCCAGGGCAGGCCGCTCGACGAGGACACGCGCGTCGCGCCGCGAATCGAGCAGGTCTTGCTCCCAGGAAAGGCGGCCTCCGTACCAGGGTCATGGGGCGCGGCGGTGAGCCCGCTGGTGGTGGCGCGCAACGCGGCAGACCTCGCACGCGCCGGTGTGACACCTGCGGTCCCCGTCGACTTCTCCCGCTGGTTGGTGCTCGTGCCCTCGGGAGAGGCTGCGCCGCCCACACGCGCCGCGGTGCTCACCTCCAGCGAGACTGACCACGAGGTGCAGCTGTGGAGGGTCACGGACGACGAGGTGCAGGTGCGCTACATCACGCCTTGCAGGTTCTGCGGCGGAGCTGCCTATCTGCCCGAGCAAGCCAGGCAGTGCAGTGCGTCGCTCAAGCCCCGTGTCTATCGGGTGCCGCGCCCGGCGCTCCGCCTGGTGGTGGGCGTGGAGGATCCGAGCTGCGACCCAGCGGCCCCGTGACCGCTCATACTCTAGGCCTCCAGCTCTAGGGCGATGGCCAGCGCACGGTCCAGCTCCATCTCGTCGTGCGAGTCGACGAGGCGAGCCGGGAAAAGGGTTTGCGTCGCGGCCGGACTCGGGCAGGTTGGCCCCATGCCATCTGTTGAACCCGCCATGAAGCCCACCGAAGCCGCCGCCAAGCCCTCGCTCAAAGAGCGGTTCGCCGTGCTGCTGAAGGAGTACGGACCGGTCGCCGTGCTGGTCTACCTCACGTTGTTCCTCGTGGGCGTGGTGGGGTTCTCGGTCGCCATCCAGGCCGGGTGGAGCGAGGCGCTCAGCCGGCGTTTCGGCCTCACCCTCGATGGGGGCGGGGGGTTGGCGGGGACTCTTGTCGCAGCCTGGGCGCTGACCAAGGTGCTCCAGGTGCCGCGCATTCTTGCCACGGTGGTGCTCACGCCGCTGGTCGGGAACATCCCCCTCGTCATTCGGCTCCGCGAGCGGCTCGACAAGAGCAAACGCGGAGCGGCGTAGCGCCCCGGTGAGGCAGTGCGTTGCCCCCCAGGCTGAGCCGAGGGGCTCTCGGTTCCCTAGTTCACGACCGTCGCGCACGTCGATACGCCAGCGCCGACGATCGATCGTCCGGTGTCCCGAAGCGGGGTGTCGAACACTCCCTCGGGAGTCATGCGGTGCACGCCCGTGGATGCATCGGCCGCGCGCTTGAGGAATATCCAGAAGTAGCCTCCTGCGTAGGCAAACGCCCACGCTTCCGGCTCGCCCCCGAGCGACGGGACTGGGAAGACTTTCACGTCCACACCGGTCACCTTGTCGATCTGCGCGACTTTGGGCTGAGGGGTGTTGGGGAAGAAGCCCCAGAGCTTCCCATCGCCCGCGCTGGTGAGCTCGGGCCAGCCGGCGATGGTCCCCAGAGGCTCCAGCGAGAAGGTGGGCGCGAGGCGAAGGCGTGCCAGCGTGCTCGACTGCGCGTCCGAGCCGCCAGCGACGAAGAGCGTCTCCTCTGCGGCGCCTGGCGCATCGGAGACGAATCCCATGCCGAACCTCGAGAGGGTCGCATCGGGCACATAGCTGGTGGACCTGCACCGGAGCGGGCGAGTCGAGGTGCTCACGGTGAAGAGATGGCCGTTGTCGAAGAGGACCCAGGCCACTCCCAGGTGGTCGACGGACATCGAGAAGGGATGCGCCTCCGAAGGTGCCGGACAATCGAGGGAGCCGAGCTCCTTGAAGGGATCGGCCCCGCGCCTCACCGCGCCCGGGTCGAAGCTCATGAAGCTGCCGCTCCAGTCCACCAGGTAGATGAGCTTGGAGTCCTCGGTGCAGGGCTCGGTATAGGAGACCAGCACCTTGGTCGACGAGGTCAGGCCCTTCCAGTGCGCGACGATTCGCTGGGACCCGCGGCATTCGGGCTCCTTCGAGACGTCGCAGGAGAAGGCCACCGTGGCCTTGCCCTCGGTCAGCTCGATAGGAAGGTTGCGGACCCTGAACTGGCCGTCCAAATCCCCGCTGTCGGCGACGACGATCGCCGCGCCGGTCCCGGGAGCGCCATCCGCTTCGAGCGCCTGGATGGTCAGAAGGGCGCTCGCGACGCCGTCGCCGTTGATCTGGCTCGGGGAGGCCCTGAGGATGAGCGCGCGCTCCCCTTTCGCTTCTTCCTGCGCGCACCCGGAATTCAAGGCCACCACGGCTCCGAGCAAGGCCCTAAGCAGGTTGCGGCACGCGGCCTCTGGATAGCGAGCCGAAGGAAGACGTCGATGCATGCGCTCTCCCGCGAAAGCAATGCGCAACGGATCGCTTCTCACCTGCCGCGGGCTTCACTTCGGCCTCGACCAGGTCTGGCTCCGAAGAGGATGCGTTCTACACGAGCGCCCCATCTCCCCGTCAAAGGCTTCGCGCGCGACGACAAAGAAAGGGTCAAGACGACAAGATGTCGAAAGGTCAATCCGCGTCCTCAGCGGACACAGCG
Organism: Deltaproteobacteria bacterium; assembly: GCA_016218885.1. Taxonomy (GTDB): domain Bacteria; phylum Myxococcota; class Myxococcia; order Myxococcales; family UBA5297; genus JACRCT01. The sequence continues at coordinate 3,279 of JACRCT010000400.1, forward strand.
GGCGAAGTAGTAGTTGCTCTGGCTGTGCCAGTCGCTGCCGCCGCCGTAAAAGTAGACCTGCCACGCGTCGCCGCCGCCGGCCGCGTCGGTCGACGACGAGGACCAGAAGTGTTCAGATTGCGTGCCTGGGAACGCAGTGGAGTCGATTGCCGGGTTGTATGTAGTCCTGTCCACCAGGGTCTCTAACTCGGACACCGTCGGCAGACGCCATCCCGAAGAGAATCCAGCCAGCGACAAGCTCGCACAGTAGCTCTTCGAATCGGCCCAGCTCCGTGTCGTGCTGGAGACCGCGCGCTGCCACGTCAACCTAGTCGCCGTGTCATATACGGTGTCCGTGCTCACCGCGTACCGACCCGCGGGAGCCGAAGCGTGCCCGGTGAACGGCGCCAGCGAGATGATTGCAAGCGACGCCATTAGCGCAATCAAGCCTCGCAGGTCCCAGCCTGTCGTTCTTGGTGTGCTCATTTGCCTCTGCCTCCTTGTTGCTGCTTGTTCATCCATCCTTGAACTCCCTTGACAGCTTGCTTGGCCCGCTGCCCGATCTTTTCGAATCCAGGCAGCCGCAGCTGCCGGCGAATGTCCTGCGCCTGCCCCTGACTAGCCTGCGGACGAGCATGGCCTGCTGCAGCCGAAGATGGCTCGAAGAGCCAGGCTGGCCGCACCCGATCGCGGAAG
>JACRCT010000401.1 GCA_016218885.1 Deltaproteobacteria bacterium
GAGCGCAGCCCGTGCCACCGCGCCGTTGCCCCCGGCCACGGCAACGCGCGCTGCCGTAGCCGCTGCGGTGGAGGACACCGAGAGGAAGCCATTCAGGCGCGCGAACATGAAAAGCGCCTGGTTGATGAGGCCCTCACGGTCCGAGCCCATCTCCCGCGCCATCTGGTCGAACGCGTCCCACAGGTGGTCGGCGATCCCCACTTTGCGGATCGGCCGCGGCACGTTTTCGCTCATGCTCTCACCAATCCTTGCCTCTTTCGGAATCTAGCAGAGGTGGTCGAGGCACACAATTTTCCTGCCGATTTGCGCCCTCCCGGTCAGCGGAAGGTCACCAGCCCCACATCGGTCTTGCCCGAGCGCATGTCGGTGGGATTGAGCTCCACGAGCGCGCTTCCGCCGGCGAAGACAACGTAGAACAGCTTGCCGATCGGATCGAATGCAGCTGCACCTGGCATGTTCAAGGTAGTGGTGGAGTTGGCCACGGGAATGCTGTACTCGGCGACGATCGAGATGACATACCCGGCGTCTCTCTCGAGGGCGCCGCCGGGCCCCATGACGAAGGAGATTCCCGCCCCAGTGAAGGGCGCGCCTGGCGCCACCCGCCCCACCAGGCCGCTGACCGTTCCCACTACCGCGAAGCTCCCTGAGGCGCGAACAACGTATTCCACCTTCGCCGGCAGGCACGAGGTGTCGAAGCCTGGAGCGAGCTCCACGCGTCCTACCGCCACGGAAGAGACAGTCGTGGTCGCCACCGCGCAGTTCCCCGACGCCACAAAGGTCACCAGATCGCCGGCTTGCACCGAAAGGGCCGGAAAGTCGAGCCCCTGATCCTCGACCGCTCCCGCTGCAGGCACGCCCGAGCTGCTGTGCACCAGGCGCCCCTCCCAGAGCAGGGAGAGCTCTTCGGTGCGAGCCGATGAGGTCAGCGTCGCTACGAGATTGCCGGCGGCATCGAAGATCTGCGGGCCGTCCGTCGGGCTGCCGCTGCGCTCCCCCCTGCTATCCAGCCGATTGAGCGCAGTCACGAACGGGCCCGGATTGGTGAGCGTCGCCCCGTCCACGACGTAGAGCGAGCCTGTCGTTGAGGACACCACCACGAGCGGATCGATGTTCTTCGTCGCGCCCGAGGGCAGCGTGATCTCCGCATCGGCGCCCACCGCCAAGCCTCGTGCCGCGCCGGGAACAGCGAAAGAGCCAACGAAGGTTGGGGAAGTAGGATCCGCCAGATCAACGGCGAACAGGCCGCCGCAAGGGGCCGCCCCACCACACGCCTCGGAGTCGAGTAGGCCGAACAGGCGCTCACCAGAGCTGGAGAAGGCAACAGCCATGACCGGACCACCGACATCGACCCGCGTGACCGTTCCCGTGGCCAGGTTGCACAGCGCGAGGCCTCCTTGCCTGCCCAACCCATCGGGCCCGGTCCGCCGGTCGCCTACCGCGACGAGGTTGGGGTCGGTCGGAGAGGCCGCGAGCGCCTGGGGAACCGAGGTTCCTAACGAGACGGCGAGCACAGGCTCGATGGCTGCGATCTTCGCGGAATCGAGAGGGGCTCCGAAGTCAGCGGCCCAAAGCGCGCCGTTGCCGGCCTGCGTTGCCGCGAGCACCAGATGCTCGACCTCGTCAGGCTTCCAGGCCCTCACTGCGATGGCCAGCGTCGTGTCGGGGACCGCCATCGTTCCCAGCGGCGCAAGATTCGCGCTGGATACCACCGTCACCTGCGACCCGGCGGTCGAGAGCGCGAAAGCAAAGGGCGGCGCAGCCCCCCGGGGAATCACTTCACCTTTGGAGTTCACATTGTCATTGAGGGTCGTGAACCCTGCCAGTGCTCTAGGGAAGGGCTGAGTCGGGATGGAGAGCGGGAAGAGCGGGTTGGGAGCTCGTACGAACGTGCGCGGGTTCGGGTTCAGGTCCAGCGCTCGGAGCTCATTGCTGGCGGTGCTGGCCACCAGAAGAGAGCGACCGTTCACCAGCACCGAGTTGGGACCGGGAATGCTCACCGCAGAAGTCGTCGTATCCGCGGCACACGCAGCAAGGACCGCGGCGAGAGCGAGGGAAGCCACGCGCTTCACTGGAGACCCTCCGGGATGACGATACCTAATGGGCGGTGCGCGCCCAGCCCCAGTTGGCCGACCAGCACCGCGGTCCGCGGTCGTGCGACGTCGGAGACATCGATGACGTCTACCGTGTGATTGCCGAAGCTGGCCACGAACAGGCGGGCAGCATCAGGCTTGCCGGCGATCGTGGCCTTCGCCATACCGAACGGTTCGGCGATCCCCTCTACCAACCCCGTGGCCTCGCCCAGCTCGTCGTCGTAGAAGGCCACCGCATTCGAGGTGGTGCAGGCAATCGCCACCAGATCGCGCATCCCGGTCCGGGGGATGACCAGGACCTGGCTTGGCCCCGTGGGCAGGGTCGAGAAGCCGAGGACGCGGTTTCTCGCCGCCCCCGTAGAGGGGTCGACGGTGACGTCGACCACCAGAAGCCCGTCTGGAGAGCGCGTGGAGAGGAAGAGCCGGCTCTGATCGCTGGAGAGGGCCAGCCCGCGCGCCTCCTCGATGCTGGTGGCATTCGTGACAGCCGTATCCACCACGTTCCTGCACTGGTTTCCCATGCAAGCGCCTCCGCCCGTCGGGCAGGTCGTCTCGAAGCAGGTGCCGCTGTCCTGATCGCACGTCTGGTTTTCGGCGCAGCACAGGGCCCCACAGGCCGTCTGGCCTTCCGGGCAAGCGGCGAGGCAAGTGCCGTGGGCGCATAGCTCGCCCACCGCACAGCAACTGGCCCCGCAGGCGGTCTGCCCGTCATTGCAAGTCTTGACCACGCAGGTACCCGCCGAGCAGGTTTGACCGGCCGCGCAGCAGCTGGCTCCACAAGCCGTCTCGCCTCTTGCGCAGGTGATGCAGACACTGCCTGTCGGGACCACCTGCCGCAGGACTTCGGAGTTCCCCAGCTCGGTCCCCGCGAGAGAGCGGCCGGCGATGTAGAGCCCCACGGGCGAACGCACCAACGTCGAGGCGGGTGCCGGACCGATGTCCAGGAAGGCCGGTGGACTGGTGAGGGTCTCGGCGTCGAGGTGGACGAGGTAGGAGGTGCGCTTCTCGCCCGACTGCGGCGGATCGTCCGCCTGGCTGAGGTGAGTGATGAACAACGAGGAGCCGTCGAGGGCGACACCGAACGGGTCAACCGAGCGCACCGCCTCGTCGTCAGGATCCTCGAGGAGGATTCCCTGGTCCTGGCAATCCTGTCGGATGCTCTTCTCCGCCTGATCCTTCCGATCGAGCAGGCACGAAAGCTGCGGCCCGTCGGCGCTCAAGGCAAAGAGCCTGTTTTCGAACCGGGTGGGGACGAAGAGGCGTGTCTCTCCGGATACTCCGGCCCCTGCGGGGGAGAAGGTCGCCGTTTCCCCGCCGTAGCTGTCGATGAAGGCCCAGCCGCGCTCTTGATCGACCGCCGCGGCGATGGGGCCGTCGGGCGGATCGCTCAGCTTCGCCGTGTCCACCGCGATGACGGTTCCACGGTTGTAGCGCAGGTCGAAGTTCGAGCTGACGACGTACAGAATGGGCTTGCCCGGAGTCTGCTCCACCACCGCCACCGAGACCGGATAGTAGAAGTCGTCGATGGGCGGTGGCGTGCCCGACTCATCCTGGGCGCAGCCGGCGAACACAGCGATGAGAGCCAGCAAGAGGATGTTGGATCGCAGGGACATGGGGAGCCGCGGAGTGTGTCAGCCCCTCGCGAGGGGGGTCAAGGAAAACCTGCGGGCCTGCGGCAGGTTGCGCCTGACACTATGACCGCCGATAGGCGTGCCCGCCGCCCAGGTGCCCGACCAGCGCGTCCACCAGCGCCTCGCCAGTGGATTCCACCGGAACGACGCCCACTTCCATCCCTAGATCGACGACGGCTCTAGCGGTCACGGGGCCCATCGCCGCGATGCATACCCGCTTCAGGAGTGGCGCCGCCTCTCCAGGCGCGAAGGAGGCGACGAAGCCTTTGACTGCCGAAGGACTCGCGAACGCGATGGCGTCGACCCGCCTGTCGACCAGACGGGCTCGAAGGCGGTCGAGAGCTGAGAGGTCGCGCGCTTCAAGTCGCCGGCGGCTTGGTTGTCGGCGCGGAGGACGATGGAGAGGGGGAACTTGGAGGAGCTCTTGCCTGCCATGGGTCACCGCCTCGGAAGTAGGTCGAGGGTGTCGAACCAGAACGCGAGCTCGTCGAGATCCATCCCCCAGATCTCCGAGGGCGGTAGCCCGACAGTCCAGAGCAGCGTCCC
>JACRCT010000402.1 GCA_016218885.1 Deltaproteobacteria bacterium
CGACGGGGGAGGGAAGGATGCCCAGCTCCACGTTGGCCAGCGCCGCGGCCTTCTTGATGTAGGCCAGGGCGCGCACCAGATGCGGGAAGGTGCCGTTGGTCACCCCGGTGATGTCGAAGTTCTCCACCGCCCGCGCGGTCTGGATGCCGTAGTAGGCGCTCGCCGGGATCTCCTTCGAGCCCAGCGAGTCGTGCTCCGTTCGCGTGGTCATGGTCGAGCTCCGCTGCCCCTTTCCCGCGCGAAGCGGCGGGAGGGGCGCAAAAGAGAAGAGGGAGGAAAGGAGGGGAGCAGCCCTCAGTGCAGGACGCCAAAGCCCTCGCGAGTCCGGCGGCAATCCCGCTGGCGAGCTCCGGTATACACTTCCGCTCTCGGTATGATCTCGCGGAGGGGCCATGACGCTGTTCGGTGGTCTGATGCTCGCGATCGCGCTCGCAGCTGGCGCCAGCGCGCGCGATGGCTCGAGTTCCACAGCCGCTTTCGTCCTCCGCGAGGTCGCAGAGGCCGTCCCAGCGTCCTACACGCCGGAGAAGCCAGAGCGGCTGACCGAGCCTGAGACTACCGGCCTCCTTGCCAGGCTCCCCCCCCTCAGCGACAAGAAGCGCGACTCGGCCGTGGTCGCCCGGAAGCCCGCTGGACCCGTGCCTGCGGCTCCCGTCGCGGGCCCTCCCGCGCTCGAGGTCGTCCGGCGCTCGCCGTGTGGAGAGGTGAAGCTCGCGCCCTACCTCAGCGTGACGTTCTCTCAGCCAATGGTCGCACTAGGAAGCGCTCCCAGTCCTCTTCGTCGCGACCAGGTCCCCGTCGTCCTCATGCCCGAACCTGCCGGCGAATGGCGCTGGCTCGGGACGAAGACTCTGCTCTTCGAGCCCAAAGGACGGTTCCCGATGGCCACGGACTTCCAAGTCGAGGTGCCGGCGGGGGTGACCTCGGCACAGGGCGGTAAGCTCGCCGCGCCGCTCCGCTGGACGTTTGCGACGCCTCCGCCGACGCCCGACGCTGTGACCTGCAACGACATCTCCCGCGACCGCGCTCTGGTCGTCTCCTTCGACCAGCGCATCGACCCGAAAGCCCTTGTCCCCTTCCTGCGACTCGACGCGGATGGGCAGACCTGGCCCGTGCGTCTTGCGACACCGGAGGAAGCCAGGGGGGCGAGGGCTGCGGCCGAACCCAAGAGCGAGGCGGCCCGTCGCGAGATCTTCCTCATGCCGAGGAGGCCACCTCCCTTCGGTCCGGCCCGGATCGTTCTCGGACCTGGAGCCCCGTCGTTGGAAGGTCCGCGTCGGACCTCAGCCGACCAGACCTTGGATTGCGAGTTCCGTCACTCCGGCCTCCGCGTCCTCTACCACCATTGCGGCAGCTTCTGGGTGAAGCATCCGCCCGATGCCTGCTCGATTGAAGACGACCTCGCCATCACGTTCACCAGCGACTCCATCGACCAGAGGTACCTCCGGGCTCCCTACATCCGGGTTGTCCCGGAGGTGCCCGATCTGGAAATGGAGGTCTTCTCGACCGACCTGCTTCTGAGCGGCACCTTCCAGCCTGGCAGGTACCAGGTCGTCCTCAGTCCGGACTTCGGAGGCAGCCAGCGACTGGGCCAGGAGGTGACCTTCGACTTCGACGTGGGTCACGCCCGTCCAGGCATCCGTCTCCCCGGGGCACCGAAGACCGTTGTCCTTCCTGACGCTCCCACCGACTTTCCGGTCCTCACCCTCAACGTGCGCAAGGCGAGCATCAAGGCGTTTCGCCTGGAGGCCGGCGATTGTGCCCCTGCCCAGAAGTATCTGGACGAGTCACGCTACCGCTCTCAGCTCTCGACCGACACGCCGGGCCAGGACGCGACCGAGCCTCCTCCTCCGGGAAAGCTCGTCTTCTCGAGGGTCATTGAGCCTCCAGACGAGCAGGACAACTACGTCGAGTCGCGGGTCGACCTGGCCGAGGTCTTCCGCAGCGGCCTCGGCCAAGCTCTCCTTGTCGTTGAAGCCCTCAAGCCTGCCACCTCCGCGCCGCTGCCGACGGCCGAAGTCTGGATCCAGCGGACCGACCTTGGGCTCCACGCCGCCGCCGAGACGGGCGAGACCCTCGCGTGGACCACGAGCCTTCGCGGTGGAACGCCCGTGCCAAGCACGGAGCTCCGCGTGCTGCCGGCCGGTGGCCGTGCGACCAGCGATCGCGACGGCGTCGCGCGCCTGAGCAAGCTGGCCTCGGGCCACAAGGAGGCCTGCCTCGTGGCGAGGAAAGGCGCCGATCTCGCGCTGCTTCCGCTCGAGTACGAGCCGGACGACGAGCGTCCGCGCCGCGACCAGATGCGTTGGTTCGTCTTCAGCGATCGCGGTGTCTACCGACCGGGTGAGGAGATCCGACTCAAGGGCTGGGCACGTCTAAAAGGAGCGCTGAAAACTGCAGCGCTCGCCAGGCCGGGCAAGGGCATCTCCAGGATCTCCTACTCGGTGCTGACCGACCACAAGCGGACGATGGAGGGCTCGGTTCCTCTGACCGAGCAAGGGGGGTTCGATCTGACTCTGCACGCACCTCCCGTTGCCCGCGACCGCGGGTCCCACCTGAACGAGGCCGGGACATCTGTGAGCCACATCTTCAACGGGAGCGGAGTGAGTTTCTCGATTCCCAGGGTGGATGACGCCGTCTCGTCGAAGTCTTGGCTGCCAATCAACGTGCAGGAGTATCGCAAGCCGGAGTTCGAGATTGCGCTCAGCTCGACCGACGGACCTTACGTCGGCGGGGACGCGGTCCGTCTCTCGATCCAGGCGAGTTCATACGGAGGCGAGCTCGTCTCGGGCGCGGAAACCAGCTGGGCTGTGAATATCGAAGAGGGTCACTTCGTTCCGCCAGGGTGGGATGGCTTCACATTTGACCGACCCGCCGAGACTTCGCCGGACCATGGGTCCCGATCCGCCTCCGCGAACTCTCTGGCCGGCCGCACCGACGCCACCGGACGCCACCATGTGGCCCTCGACCTGGCGCGCGTTTCCAAGCCCACCGTGCTCTCGCTCGTCGGCCGTGTGAAGGACGTCGACTGGCAGACGTGGGCGTCGCTGAAAAAGCTGCTCGTCCACCCCTCGGCGCTCTGTGCCGGGTTGCGCCTGGATTCCTCGCTCGGAGCCGCGAACGAGCGGCTGAAGGTTTCGACGATCCTCACCGATCTCGGCGGCAGGCCGGTGGCCGGCCGCCCCATCGCAGTGAGCGCCATCCCAATCGAGCGGTCGGACGAGAAGAGCGCTTGGAAGGACCGAGGCCCTGGGCAGGTTCTTGGCACGCCGACCTCCGCTCAGACTCCGACCCAGGTCGAGTTCAGCCTCCCAGAAGCTGGCAGCTATCGCATCGAGGCTTGTGGTGACGACGCGCGCAGCCGAAGGACCTGCGGAGCCACCATCCTGCGCATTGTGGGCGGTCCTCCGCCAAAGCCTCGAGCGACCCGCGAGGATGCTGCTGACCTCGTCGAACTCGTGCCAGACCGGGAGGAAAACCGCGTGGGAGCGGCGTCTAGGCTCCTGATCAGCACCTCCTTCTACCCGTCGGAGGGGCTTCTCACGGTCGAGCGAGGCGGCGTGCTGGCGACCCGCCGCGTGACGTTGACGTCGCCCACCACCACCATCGACCTCCCGATCGAGCACTTCTTCGTTCCGAACGTGAAACTGAGGCTGATTCTCGTGCGCCCCGCCGCCGCCGCAGTCGAGGGCCGGCTGTCTGCAGAGGGCGAGGCGAAGCTTTCCGTACCTCCTACACAGCAGGCCCTGACCGTGGAGGCGTCGCCCGCGCAGGCCTTGCTCGCACCGCGAGCTTCCTCGACGGTATCCATCGCCGTTCGCGACGCCTTGGGGAAGCCGGTCCAGGGCGCGGAAGTCGCCGTGGCGGTGGTGGACGAGGCTGTCCTCGCGCTCACCGACCACCACGTCGAGGATCCCCTCGAGCGGCTCTATCCCGAGGAGGACGCGGGGACGCAGCACTACGGTCACGAGGATCTCCTGTTCGTCGCTCCGGAGATGTTTCAGCTCCACTTCCAACGAAGAAAGGGGTTCGGCATCACCCTGGGAGCCCGGGGGGGCCCACGGGTCGCCGAGACCCCACGCTCGAACTTCGCTCCCCTCGCCGCTTTCGTGCCGGCGGCGCGCACTGGCCCGGACGGGCGCGTCGTCGTGCCGTTCGTGGTGCCCGACACCGTCACGCGCTATCGCATCACCGCCGTCGCGGCGGCGGGCGAGGACCAATTCGGCAAGGGCGAGACGACGCTGCAGGTCCGCCAGCCACTGGTCGCCCGCGTCTCAGCGCCGCGCACGCTCAAGCTGGGAGACGAGTTCCAGCTATCGGTCGTAGTGGAGAACCTCGGCGACCAGGCGCTCCGCGTTTGGGTGGCGGCCCGGGCCGACGCGCTGGATTTCCCGGACGGCCACGGGCGCGTCGTGTCGGTCGCTCCCCAGGGTCGCGCGGAGGTCCCCATCCGCGCCGCCGCCGCCGCGCTCGGCCCCTGCCGGATCCAGGCGATCGCCGACGCTGGCTCCCTTACGGATTCCACAGAGGTGACAGTTCCAGTCGACCTGCCGAGCTCCTCGGTTACGTTGGCCCACTACGGCGAGCTCCGGGACGCCAGGGTTTCCTTGCCGCTGGAGGTCCCCGAGAACGCGCTCGGCCAGGTCGGCGGGCTCTCTGTCTCCTTCTCCCCTTCCAGAGCGCTCCACCTCTCCGACTCGGCTGGTTTCCTCACCGACTATCCGTTCGCCTGCACCGAACAGCTCGCGTCCCAGTTGCTCGCGCTCGTCGCCCTGCGGGACGCCAGACCCTTCCTGGTGCCCGGCTCCCTTCCTCCCCAAGACCGACTCGACCGCACCATCGAACGGACCATCGCTGACCTCTGCCTCCGCCAAAACTTCGGGGGCGGCTTCGGGCTGTGGAGTGCGCACCAGAGGGCAGATCCCTTTGCGACCGTCCATGCCGGCCACGCGCTTGAGCGCGCCCGTCGCGCCGGCTTCGTCGTTCCCGACCGGATCATCGAGGACATGACTAAGCACTACCTGAAGAACCTCGCGTCCCAGGATTCCGGGAGCGGTCTTGACGAGCCCCGCCTCGCGGTCGTCGCTTATTCGCTGTACCTGCGCTCGCGACTCGGCGAGAGCGTCGCCAACGAGGCCTCGGCACTGATCGAGAAGGAAGGCATCGACCGCGTTCCGCTGGAGCTCCTCGGCTGGCTCCTGCCGGTGCTCAACGCAGATCCGGCGTACAGGGCGCCCGTCAAGGCGATCCTGGCGCGCGCATCGAACCAGCTCGTCGAGACCGAGGGCCGCGTGCACTTTGTCTCGTCTTACAAGGACGGTGCCCGCCTGGTGCTCGCCTCGCAGGAGCGCGTGGACGCGGTGCTGCTGGACGCGCTGCTGACCGTCGCCCCGAGGACCGACTCTATTCCCAAGCTCGCGGAGGGGCTGTTGGCCCGTCGCATCCAGGGCCGCTGGGCCACGACTCAAGAGAGCGCGTGGGTGCTCCTCGCGCTGGCCCGGTACTTCAAGACTCCCGAGCCGCTTTCGCCTGGGGCCAAGGTGCAGGTGTTGCTGGGAGACAAGCTCGTCGGCGAGCATCAGTTCGCGAACAAGGACCTCGCGCTGCAGACGTTCACGGTACCGATGGGGGAGCTACCCACCCCGTCCACCGTCGAGATCTCCAAGGAGGGGAAGGGCGCGCTGAGCTACCGGTTGGGCCTGCAATATGCCTCCAGCGTTTCCGTCCTTGACCCCGTCGAGCATGGATTCACCGTGGACCGCCTATACCTCGCCGTCGACGACGCGAGGGATGTCCAGCGCGACTTGGAGGGTGTGTGGCATATCCGCGCCGGCGCTCGCGTACGGGTCAGAATCACGGTGTTCGCCCAGGCCGAGCGCTACCAGGTGGCCCTGACCGATCCTCTGCCGTCCGGATTGGAGCCCATCAACCCAGTGCTCCGCGGCAGCGACGACGATCGCTGGTACCGGAGAGCGCCCGAAGACGCCGGCGACTGGGCCGCGAGATGGTTCGACCACCAGGTGCTCTACGATGCCCGCGCCGAGGCGTTCGCCTCGGTCCTCCGGCCGGGCCTGTATCTCTACGAGTACCTGGCCCGCGCCACGACTCGTGGCTCCTTCCTCGTGCAGCCTGCGTCGGCCGAGGAGATGTACTCGCCGGAGACCTTCGGACATGGCTCCACGGAGCGGGTGGTCGTCGAATAGGCGGCTCGGCCTCAATGGGCGTTGGGAACGCCGCGGACGGGTGCTTCACAAATCGCACTGCATGTGCGAGTGGCCGGACCGAGCCACCCGGAGATGACAACCGCCCCGCGAGGCGCGAGGACTTGGGGCGGCTGGCGGTTGCTAGGTGGAGATGCGAGTCAGGCAGGGGTAGCCGGGCGCCTGCCAAGTCGCCAAGCAGCCTTCTGTGCCAGAGGGCTCGCTCGGGTTCCTCCGCAACCAGCGCCGATCGCCGAGGTCAGAAGTCTCGTCTGGCGGGTTGCCGAGGCTTGAGAGGCACGGAGGCTAGACGCCTCCTGGGGTGGCTCGGCGTCGGTCTGGAAGCATGAGGCCAACTACGGTGAGTCGGGATACTGCTCGTC
>JACRCT010000403.1 GCA_016218885.1 Deltaproteobacteria bacterium
AAGATGGCAAGGACCTCGGCCCCAGGAAAAGCCTCGGACGTTGGCAGCCAAGCAACGCCTTGCGCCTCTTCTTGGGAACTCGGGGCGGCCATGGTCCAGTTCCTTCAACTAGTCGCCAAGCGGTTACTGGGTCGCCCCTTTTCGCTCTGGCCGATGGAGCCGGCCAGAGCGAAAAGGGGCTCGGAAGTGCGACGGTAGGGTTAGGCAATGACCTCCGTGACCTTCTTGGTGATGCGGTCGATGTTCAGCCGGGCGAGGGCCTGGTTCCCGTCGTCGGTGAGGATGCAGATCAGGTGCACGTGCGCCCGGGCGTTCTTGCCCGAGCAGCGCATCAGCACATACCCCTTCGGGGTATGGATCATCTCCTCGGTGCAGGCCTGCATGCCGATCTTCTCGCAGACCTCGTGCGAGGACCGGAAGATGTCGTTGAAGGTCGCCCCCACCAGGTTGAGGTCGATCGAGCCGTCCACGGAGTCGGCGGCGAGCAGCTCGCCGGTGAAGCTCATGATGCCGGAGGCCTTGTATCCCTTGATGTCCTTCAGCTCCTTCAGCTGCAGGTCGAGGTTCACTTGCATCTCCTTCGTGATGGTGGGCAGCGCGGTTGCCGCCCCGGTTGTCCCGTTCTCGATTGAGCGGGAATGAGATGGCTTCGAGGGGTCGTGCCCGGCAGTGGCTGCGAGGATCTCGGTGAGCGCGAAGGTCAAGGTGCCGCGATAGACGCGCGTCGAGGGAACGACCAGCAGCCGCAGCGAGGGCCAGCGCAGGATCTCGAGGAAGCTGGTGCTGATGTGCTTGAGCAGCGCCTCGCGCAGCGTCGGTCGGTCGAGCAGCCCCCATTCGACGATGGCCTCGGCGAAGTTGGTCCCGCTCTTCCGGCACTCTTCAAAGACCTGGCGGAGATCGCTCCGGGCGACGCCCCGCTCGGCGAGGTGATCGCCGAGCGTGCGCTTGGCCCTCGAGGCAGATACCCAGGCGATCTGCCGACCCGCGGCGAAGATGCGCCCGCTCTCGTCTCCGCTGCGGACGATCACCTCTCCGCTGACGGGGCACGCCAGGGCCTCATCGATGGACGCGAGCAGCTTCTGGTGGTCGGGGCGCAGTTGCGAAGACCCAAGCAGCGCCCACTCCCGCAGTGCCTTGGTCTGCATGGAGCCTCCGCTGGGCCGCGACTCGCCGTCCGCTGCAAAGGCCACTCGTCCGACCTATCCCCACTGGCGTTTGGGAGACGCGAAAGTAGTGAGTGGCCCCGGGCGGGCCAGCCCCTGAGAGGGCAGACCCATCCGAGCAGTGCTGCCTGAGCCCCTCCGCTCGGGGCAGCCGGAGTCTCTCGACACACCACCCGGAGACCTCCACACCCCTGCGACCAGAGGCTGGGGGCGAAGCGACCTGACGGGAGGGTCCGGCGGGCGAAGCGTCAGCTACGGCTCGTACATCTCCATCCACAGATCGAAGGTGAGCTCCGGTGGAAGGAGGAAGCTCTTGCCGTAGGGACCGTCATACCGGGGCAGCTCCTGGCCGGTGCGCTTGCGAAGCAGCTCATGCGACTTCTCCAACGAGAGCACCTCGATGCTCACCCCTGCCAGGCACTCGCCGCGACGCTCGAGGAACCGGGCGGCCTGGCCCTTCGGGTCGGTGGGCTGCACCAGGAGGATCGTCCCCTGTCCGGCGCTCAGCTCCTGCACCTTGGCGCCCAGCCGAGGATCGTCGTACTGCCTCCGCTCCGGCAGCCCGGCTTCGCCATAGGCCTTCCGGGCCGCCTCGAGATCCCTCACCAACATCCAGATCGCCTGCATGCGCTTGGCGGTGTTGGCGTGGGGCGAGCGCTTGGCGAGCCGCGTCCGGGCGATCTGCTCCAGCGACTTCTCGCGCTGATCCCGACGATAGGCGATGAAGCCCACCCGTCCGCCGGGCAGCGGCAGCGGAGGCTTGAAGAAGAGCGTGCTCCAGAGCGCCTCGGTGCCTGCCGGCGCGCCCGGCTTGTCGATGCGCCCCGGCATGGTGGTCCCCATGGCGAAGCTGCGCTTCTCGAGGAAGGCGCGGGTCTCCTCGATGTCGAAGACGCTGAGCAGCACGAAGTTGGCACCCTCGGTCTTCTCGAGGACCGCCGCCAGCCAGTCGGCCTTCTCCTTGTCCCAGAAGGTCATCAGCTCGATGTAGCCGCCGTCGGCGAAGTAGTAGTTCACGTTCTTCAGGCCGTTGGGCAGCGTGCCTGCCTGCGGCGCGCCGAAGCCCAGGGTCTCGCCGTAGACGCGCTGGGCGAGCTCGAGGTCGCGCACCGCGACCCCGATGTGGTCCAGCCCCAGCTCGCCGCCGAGCAGCGTGTCCGGCTCGTGCTTCACCAGGGCCTGGGCCGGCGCGACCGCCTTGGCCTTGGGCAAAGCGGGCGGGGCCGGCGGCGCCTCCGGCTTCTTGCAGGCAGAGAGGGCCGCCGCCAGCGTCAGAGCAAGGATGAGGACTCGCATGGTCTCTCCTCGTGTTGCGGAGCGCCCCGTCAGACCTCGCGCCGCAGGAAGCGATCCCGCGGCTTGAGGGCCACGCGGACGCCGTTGGCGAGGATGGTGGGCGTGGCGGGTACGCCGCCCGAAGGCGG
>JACRCT010000418.1 GCA_016218885.1 Deltaproteobacteria bacterium
CAGCAGTCGCCGACGTGGACGCCGGCCCCCTTCCATGCACCTCGCCTACGCCAGCCCCCACAGAGCCGACAGCGGTACAGGCGTTCATCGCCGAAAGCGCGATCGCAATCCCGTTCAGCCCTGGAGAGCAAGCGGCTTGGGACTTCTCGGGTGCCGACCTGGGCTTCGGCACGAGCTCCGTCTTCATGTTCGGCGAGGCACACGGCAGCAAGGAGCTTGGCAACCTGAGCGCGGACCTCTTCGAGCACCTGGTCAGGAGCGGGCTCGTCGACACCCTTGCGCTCGAGTACGTCATGGATGCCAATCCCTCGATAGACACCTACCTCGAGACCGGTGTTGGCCCACTCGTGAGCGTCTACCACTTCGACCGCATGTCACCGAATGACTTCGCTCGCTTGCTGCTCGAGCGGGCGCGCAGGCTTCGCAAGGAAGGCTTCGCGATCCGCGCCTTCGCGGTCGACTACCCCTGGGATCTCCACGGCCTCAACGAGCGGATCACCGCCATCGCCGAGCGCCTGTCGGCAGAGCAGAAGGCGTTGGCTCTGGGGACCATGCCCGCGGCGCCCCCCGGATTGTCACCGAATGTCGATGCCGACTTCGTTGCGAGCGCCGAGGCATACGACCAGCACATTGCTGAGAATCGCGCCACCATCTGCTCGGCCCTCGACGAGCCGATGTGCGAGGAGTTGATGATGCTCGCCCGCGCTCTGTGGATCGGCGCCTTCGCCGCCTCTGGCGCGGTGTCGTACTCGACCAACGAGCAGTTCGCCCACTTCGTTGGAGCGCGGGAAGACCTCATCTACTACAACTTCCGAGCCCACCTCACCTCCGGGCACGAACGCGTCTACGCGCACATGGGACTGGCCCACACGATGAAGGGCGATCCGGCGTTCGGGTTCGACGCCGTCGCCGGCAGGCTTGACAAGCAGTTTCCACCCACCCTTGGACGGGTCTTCTCGACGAGGCAGGACTGCGGCCCCGGTAGCAAGGTCCTCTACGGTGGATCCATCGAGAAGGAGGCGACCGAGTTCGAGGACATCGCCAGCGCCTTGGCACACGAGCCCCTCGCAACCCACGTCGTTCCGACCAACGATCCGAGCGCGATGTGCGTTGCCAACCCCGTAGCGGATCTCCCCATCTCGTCATGCTCCGAGAGATGCGGTGACGTCTACGACGCCATTGTGTTCCTCCGCTTGTTGACCCCGGACGACGGCCTCGCCCTCCGATCGACCAGTGCCGATCTCCGTCGCGCACTCCATCAGCTGGATAAGGTGCGCGCCGCGGAAGCCAAGCTGCTGCAGCCACGACATTGATGCCGCTCGGTTCTCGTCGGCCAAGACACCACGGCCGCTAGGTCGAACCCGATCCCCACGGACGGCTTTCCCCCATCTCGTGCCCGTCGCGCGAAGACAGACACCTGCCGCTGAACATCGCAACCCCATCTCGGAGAGACCTTGAAATCATCCGTGAAGAGCCTCTGGGCAGCACTGTTCGCCTTGTCGACCTCCGGAGTCATGTTCTCGAGCGCCTGCGGCGGGTCCGATCCGAGCGGCGCGGATGCCGGTGCAGCCGTCGAGCCCGACGCGAGCAGCGTCGCGACTGCTGATGCCACGACACAGCAGGCCGGGCTCGACGCGACCCAGGCAGGTCCGGACGCCGCGACGCCGCCGGATGCTGCTACCCCGCTCGACGCCAGCGCTGGAGGCCCCTATGGCACTCTGGCCGTCAACTACGCGACGGATTTCCTGCTCGATCGTGCCCAGATGCAGGACCAGAGCTACATGCAGGCGCATGCCTCGGCCGTCATGACCAGCGCAGCCTTCTCGGGCACCTATACTGGCGCGGCGAAGGCGATTCCACCGGGAGGATCGACCAGCAAGTGCTATGGGTTCCGCGTCGCCAGCGGCTCGACGTCCGCGGTCGTGATCGTCACGCAGCAGTCGAGGACCAGCCAGGGCCTCCGGAGCCCGGTGATCCAGTTGGAATTCGTCAGCGACGCTATCGCCGTCGGCAGCCACAACCTCGGGCGAGGCCAGGATGACACGGTATCTCTCCTCCTCGTCGACGGCGCCGGAACAGCCAGCCAGTGTGTCGCCGCGGTCGGCAGAGGCACCATCGAGGTGACCGACGCGACCCACACTACTGCCGAGGGCGGCTCCCTTGCCTTCACGAGCACGAGCATCCTGCTCTATCACCCGACTGCGTCGCCGTGGGGCGACCTCACGGCATCCATCGAGACGGATGGAATGGGAGTCTGCGCCAAGCAGTAGCTCCGCTCGGGCCGCGATACCGGCCGGCCGCTGCCCCGGGCTCGCCTTCGACCATCGGTCGCCTCGCGCACGGACCTCCTCCCGACGCTCTCCCCCACGATTCGATCTTGCGGCGGGCCTGGTGGTGTGACCGTCCGGCGAGCGTCGTCCTTCTCGGGAACACCAAGCCGGTTCCTGTCCCGGGCACCTAGGGATTGGCCTGGAGATCGGCTCGCAGCTCCGCGGGTCGGGAAGTGACGACGGACAGCACCCCTGCCACCGCCGAATCGAAGGCTGCCATGTCGTGCGACCTCCTGGAGTCGAGCTCGACCCACGGCCTAATCTGGTCTCGGATTGCGTTCGCCTCGGCCAGGAGAGGCAGCGATTCCCAAAGATCCGCGACCGCAGCGACGTGGGTCCGGAACGCTTGCCGGCAGGACGCTCCCGCGAGACAGGCAAAGGGGATGCGGCTGTAGCTCGTGAATGGGCTGAGGTGGGGTGGCTTCATCGCGCGATCCAGGCTCCAAGGGATGAGTTGGAACTGGGAGCTTAGCGGGTCGTGGTAGAGGCGGAAGTTGCCGGGGACGTCGTCGCCCCAAAGAAGGAAGGCGTAGCCGTCTCGTTGCCCCACGGCGGCCTCGACGGCCCACATTCGTAGCAGCTCGTCCATGTTCAGGAGTGAATCCAGGCCCATGACCGTCTCGGGGGTGACCTGGTCGATCGCGGCGGAGAGCTCCCGCAGGTCGCGGCGGTCGTTGACAGCCTTGTTGGTCTCGAGCTCGAACGCCTGGGCCGAGCTGGCGTCGAGATCGCCGAATTCGGACTCGTAGAGGTTTCCAGAGGCATCGGCCCACCATCTGGACAGGAACGCCTCGTCCTCCGGTTCCACGTCAGCGTAGACCCCGTAGTACTCCCCGTTGACGTACACCCGCGCGTTGCCGCACCGCGGGGCAGGCACACCGGCGGCCCGGAAGACCCGGAAGGCGAGGCGCTCAGCCGTGCACGAGGGGTCCTTCGCGCAGTTGTTCCAGACCAGACCACGCAGGCCTCGGAACCGTTGTCCGCGGTGAGGGCGGTCGAAGCGCACCTTGAAGCTCGGCTTCTCGTCGATGGACTGAAAGGAGGTCCTCCCCTTGAGCCGAACGTTGACCTCCTCCATCACCTCCTCCTCGAACTCGAAGCGTCCGATGACGTAGGTGAAGGGGTCGGTGCGTAGCGAGGCGATCGCCTCTTCGGACAGCTGAAGGTCGAAGCGAGGGAGGGCAGCCGTCTCGAACAGCTCAGCGCTGGGGTCGACGCCTGCATCGCCGCGCCCGGCGTCGTCGCTCGAGGTTGCCGCGTCGCTGGCCGTGACGAGATCGGCATCGGTGGACGACGCATCGAGCGCGGTGGTCTGGGCCGGCGGCGCGCCACAGCCAAGGAGGACGAGCCACGCGGCCATCGATGGCCAGTGATGGAATTGAAGGCGCATGATCTTCGGATGTGACCCCAAGGTTCGGACCACTTCTCTAGCCGCTGTTATCCCCTTCACGTCCCTGATCGTCCAGTCCGGTAGCCGCCTGCAACGAGGGAGAGTACCGAAGCCGGGATCCGGAGTTCCCGGCATTCTCGTTCGGTTCCGGCTCTGCCGGGTCCCCATCGGTACTGCACCAACCAGGAGGGAGACTTCACCTGCGGCGACTGCGTGGCGGGATACGAGCAGGTCGACGAAAGCTCATCGACTCCTCGAAGAAGGGGGTAGCCGAGAGCGCGGAGATCGCCAGCCATGCACCGTCACACGCGAACCCAGCGGCTCCCGTTGGAGCACTTCGAAGCCGAGGAGAAGGCGCGCCTCCCGTCGGGGCCTGAAGCTGCACGACGTCGTGCAGGTTCCCCGGTTCGTCCCTGGCGCTCCCGCCGGGGCCTGATGCTGCACGACGTCGTGCAGGTTCCCCGGATCGGCCCTCGGCGCTCTCCCGGGGCCTG
>JACRCT010000420.1 GCA_016218885.1 Deltaproteobacteria bacterium
CACCGCTGCGCGGCGGGAGCTACGCTCGGGGTGACCGGATTCCAGCGTCGGATGCTCAGGATGGCATCCACTCCCGTCCTCACTCAGGCGCCCCTCGACGGCGTGTATTTGATGTGCCGAGGTTTGAGCCTGCCGCTCGTAGTGTCGTGTAGAAGGAGGGGATGCGAATCGAGACACCGAAGGCGGGGGGCCGGCTGGTCGGGATGGCGCGCATGAGGGGCCTCGCCCGCGCCTTGGAGCCGGGGGCCAGGGCCGAGCCCATCCTCGAGCGGGTGATGCTGGCGAAGACGAGCGCGGGAGGGCCGAGGGCCTGGGTCCACCGCTCGGACTTCGCTCTCCTGTTCGAGGACGGCTCCGCCGTACGGGTCACCCTGCCTCGGGGTGAGCACGCGCTGAGGTTCGAGGGAGCGGAGGAGGCCTCTCGCGGGACGTGGGAGGAGCTGCACGGGCTGACCTCGGCGTCCGCTCTGCCCAAAGAGAGCGCGCCGCCCTTCGCCCAGGTCGAGGTGCACACGCGCCAGGTGCGCGACGGCGACACCGTCGAGGTCTTCGGGACGCCGGGACTCGGTGGAGAGGTCCTGCGGGCGCGGATCGTGACCTGCGGCCCTGACGCAGCGAAGGCGATGGAAAAGGCCGTCCGCGAAGAGTTTCCGCCGCTGCAGGTGAAGGTGGAGAAGCGGCCGAGCGGGCTCGAGGAGGCCGAGCTAGACCTCTCGATGTGGTGGTGGACGGGCCTGCCCATCGTGCTGATGGGCCTGGGGTTCGCGGTGCACGCCGCCGGGTTCGCCGGCCCGCTCGCGCCGGGCTCGGCAGCCGAGAAGAGCGCCCTGGCCGCCCTGGGGTTCCTGAGCCTGGCCATCGCCGGACGTCCCTCGCGCGACCCGTGCCCATTCCGCCTCCGCGCCAGGCCCTACTCGCGGGTCGTCGCGACCGGCGCCTTCGGCGTCCTCATCGCCCCGGTCATCGCCTTCGCCATCCTGGAGGACCTGTACCTCTACTCGAACTGGCTGACGCCGCGGACGGCGGCGGTGGTCGTCGCCGTCATGCTGGCCGTGCACCTGCTCGTCAACCTCGGCACCTACCGGAGGTTCTCCGCGCTCCTCGGCGGTCCGCGCCTGGATCGGTCTACGCCCGAGGGGGCCTGGTGCACCGGTGAGGGCGAGGTCCTCGACGAGACCCCGGTGCTCCTCGGCGGCCAATCCGCGCTCGGGGCCATCGAGACCTACCAGCAGGGCGCCGACGACGAAGATGAGAACAAGTTGTTGGGCCGGCAATTCGAGGCGGAAGGCAGCTTCCAGATCCGCACCGAGCACGAGGTGCTGGAGGTGGATCCCGCGGAGATCCTCTGGAGCACCACCGTCGCGCACTATCCCGGCGGGGACGCGAGCCCATTGGAGCGATTCTCCTTCCAGTACTCGGTCCCCGTCGGAGGCAAGGTCCTGTTCGCCGGGAGGCTCGCCGCGCCGCAGACGGAGGGCGGCCTGCGACGGCTCCGCCACGCCGGGACGCGGCCCGCGCTGCTGTTCGCCATGGGCAGCAAGGGCGCGCCGAGGGCGCTGCTCCGCCGGCTGCTGTGGCACCGGCGGCTGACGAGCCTCGGGCTGGCCTGCGTGCTCGCGGGCGCGGTCGGCCTCTGGAAGGCGACCGGAGGCTGAGCCTGCCGCCGGCGAGGCTTGGGGCCGCGACGCAAGGCGGGCTGCGCCTGCGAAGACTGCGGGGTGCAGCACCACGTTCTGGCGGCCACTTTGTGGGTCCCCGACTTCGTTGCAACGAACATGTCTCGCGATCGAGTTCCGGCAAGAGAGTGCAAACCGCGTCGTAGTGCGCCCTGAAACGCACACTCATTGCTTCGCCTCGGCGAAGCCGAGGTCCCGGAGGGTTCGTAGGAGTGCTCCCGTCCTGAACAACCCGCCGGCGTAGGCGGGTCGGGTCGCACGGCGGATTTGGTCGCGGGCAGTCAGCGCGTGGCGGCGGCGAAGCCGATCAGCCTGAGGGGCCGCGCTTCGTCTCGACGCCTACTGCGCCGAGAGGGAACCCAGATCCTCGAGGTTGAACTGCAGGCCGACGTTCGAGCCCGCCCCGCCGTCGCCCTGGCGGTTGTCGCAGTAGGTCCAGGAGCTGCCGCTGTCGAGGCTGAAGCGGTAGCCGTAGCGGTAGGTCCCGACCGGGGCAGCGATGGTCACCGCGTACTCGTCATCGCCGGCTCCGCAGCCCAGGCAGGAGGGGTTGTAGTGGGCGCTGGTCCAGCTCCAGCCGGCCTCGTACTGGGGGTTGGCGGTCGCCGGGCCCAGGCCGAACTGCGCCGTCACGCGGGGGCTCGCCCCGGCGCCGTTGGTGAGGCCGTTCTCGTAGATGCGCCCGAAGATGGTCACGGTGGCGCCGGCGGCGACGGAGAGGCCCAGCGGGTCCTGGGTCGTGCAGTAGTCCACCTCGCCGGCGGCCCGGGACTCGTTCAGCGCGCCGCCGCACGCGTAGGGGGTCGTCGCCGCAGAGCGCGGAGACGGCGCCGCGGCGGTGAAGTCCGCGGCGTTGGAGTTGCTGTCCATGCACCCGAAGCCCTGGCGGAAGACCGCCGTGGTCGCGCTCGGGGCGATCGCGGCCGTGGTCTCGGAGCAGTTGGTCGAGCCATAGCCGACGAGGTCGATGATCGAGCCGCTCGTCGGGCAGGCGCCCGAGAGCGCAAACTGGTTCGAGACCAGCGCGACCTTGCCGGCGCTCG
>JACRCT010000421.1 GCA_016218885.1 Deltaproteobacteria bacterium
GGTCGCCGAAGGAGTCTGGGGCTTGCTGCGCCAGGAGCGCCGGCTGGATCACGCCCTGTTCCCCGGTGGCCGGCGCGACCTGGCCGGCAGCGATCTGCTGCGCGCCCGCTGGGCCGCCCTCGCGGTGTACGAGGGCACGCCCGCCAGCTCGATTGCGGCGACGATGAGGCTCCCCGCCTCCTGGCTCCCGCGCCTCGAACGCATCGGCGAGCCCCTGCCCGCGAACCTGAGTCCGGCGATGAGGGTGGCCCTCGAGGGCTCGCTCCCCGACTTCGTGGCCGAGCTGCTCGTCGCCGAGCGCGGCGCCGAGGACGCGCTCGCATTGGCCCGCGCCTTCGGTTCGCGCGCGCCCCTGACCGTGCGCGCCAACGGGCTCAAGGGCGAACGCGACGCCCTTCGCGAGCGGCTCGCCGCCGAAGGGGTCGGAGCCCGCCCCACGCGGTACTCGCCCTGGGGTCTGGTTCTCGAGACGCGCGTGAACGCCTTCGGGTTGGACGCCTTTCAGGAGGGGCTGTTCGAGCTGCAAGACGAGGGCAGCCAGCTCCTCGCGCTCCTGGTCCAGGCAGGGCCGGGCCAGCGCGTCGTCGACGCCTGCGCTGGAGCGGGAGGCAAGACCCTCGCCCTCAGCGCCCAGATGCGCAACAAAGGTGAGCTGCTGGCCTTCGATGTGGACGAGGAGCGTCTGACCGAGCTCGGCCGGCGAGCGCGCCGCGCGGGAGCCCACAACGTCCGCGCCCGCGCGCTTCCCGAAGGCGACGCCGCCGACGCGGCCCTCGCCCCGCTGGCCGGGAAGGCCGACCGGGTCCTGGTCGATGCCCCCTGCAGCGGACTGGGAGCCCTGCGCCGCAACCCCGACTCCCGCTACCGGCTCAAGCCCGACGATCTCGTGCGCTACCCGGCGCTGCAGCGCGCCATCCTCGGGCGCTTCGCCCGCCTGGTCCGTCCTGGCGGCCGCCTGGTCTACGCGACCTGCAGCCTGGCGCGCGCCGAGGACGAGGGCGTGGTCGACGCGTTCCTCGCAAGCCATCCCGAGTTCGCCCTGCGCCCTGCAGCCGAGCTCGTCCCCGCCGAGCTCTGCCAGGGCCCGCACCTGCGAACCTTCCCGCACTTGCACGGCACCGATGGCTTCTTCGCATCGGTGATGGAAAGAGTCGCCGCGCGCCCCGGATGAGGACGGTCGCGCCACGCGTTCGCGCGAGAGGCATCACATCTCAGTCGTGAGTCGTGAGTCGTGAGTCATGAGTCGTAAGCCGTAGGAAGCTCAGCCGTCAGTAGCCGTGCGCCGGTCCAAGAGGCGGAGTCGAGTTACCGAGGTTGCCCATGTCCCCCAAGCCCAGCCCCCAACGCATGCGGAGCAAGCTTCCGCCCTCGCCCCCCATCCGTCCTGTCCCCTCCCCTCTGCTGCCCGTCAGGACCATCGAGCGTCTCCTGGCGCTGGCGATGGAGCGCGGCGCCGAGTTCGCCGAGGTCTATGTGGAGAAGGGCACCACCTGTGCGGTGGTGCTCGACGAGCAGAAGCTCAAGAGCGTGCAGGTGGGGGAGGTCGAGGGGGTCGGCGTGCGAGCCGTCCGCGGAGCACAGGTCGGCTACGCCTACTCGGACGACCTCGACGACTCGGCCCTCGAGCGCACCGCCCGCACCGCGGCCCTCATCGCCTCCAGCGGCGGCTCCCCGGAAGCGGTCAGGGTCTCGCGCGCCCCAGCCCCACGCCACTACGCGGTCGACCCGCCCCTCGCCTCCGTGGAAGTCGCACGCAAGGCGGCCCTCCTCAAGCGCGCCGACCGCGCCGCCCGCGCCGCCGATCGCCGGGTGACCCAGGTCAGCGCCAGCTACGCCGATGTCACCAAGCGCATCGCTATCGCCAACTCCCTGGGGCGCTATGTCGAGGATGCGCAGGACCTCTGCCGCATGCACGTCTCGGTGGTGGTCGTGGGCAAGGGTGGCGAGCGGCGCACCGGCATGCATGGCGGCGGCGGACGGGTGCCGTTCACCTTCTTCGACACCTTCCTGCCCGAGGACGTGGCGCGCGAGGCGGTGCGCCAGGCCGTGGCCACGCTGGGCGCGGTGGATGCTCCCGCGGGCCCGCAGACGGTGGTGCTCGCCCCCGGCTGGAGCGGCATCCTGCTCCACGAGGCGGTCGGGCACGGGCTGGAGGCCGACTTCATCCGCAAGGGGACCAGCCTCTTCGCCGGCAAGGTCGGCCAGAAGGTCGCCTCCGAAAAGGTGACGGTGATCGACGACGGCACGATGGCCAATGCCCGCGGCTCGGTGAACGTCGACGACGAGGGCTACCCGGGCGAGTACAAGGTGCTCATCGAGAACGGCGTGCTGCGCGGGTTCATGTACGACGCCCTCAATGCCCGCCTCATGAACGCCAAGCCCACCGGCTCCGGCCGCCGGCAGAGCTTCCGCCACGCCCCGATGCCGCGCATGACCAACACCTATCTCGCCCCCGGCGACGCTACCCCCGAGGCCATCGTGCGCTCGGTGCAGCGGGGCCTGTACTGCGCCCAGTTCGGGGGCGGTCAGGTGGACATCTCCAACGGCAACTTCGTCTTCGAGGTGAGCGAGGCCTACCTCATCGAGAAGGGGCGCATCACCGCCCCAGTCAAGAACGCCACGCTCATCGGAGTGGGACCCGAGGCTCTGAAGAAGGTCTCGCGCGTCGGCTGCGATCCGCGGCCCGATCCCGGCATCGGCACCTGCGGCAAGGACGGCCAGAGCGTCCCGGTGGGCGTGGGGCTGCCCACGGTGCGAATCGACGAGGTCACCGTCGGCGGTACCCGCGTCGCCACCAGGCCGATGACCTGATCCTCTCCCCGGACCACCTCGCCCTCCAGCCTCTCCACCGGACGGATGCCATGACCCACGAAGAATTCGCCAGGAAGCTCGCTCAGCGCGCACACAAGAAGGGCGCGGACCAGGCCGAGGCCTGGCTCGAGTCGACCCGGGAGAGCTCGGTCCGCGTGCGCGACGGCGAGGTCGAGGACCTCACCCAGGCCACCTCCAAGGGGGTAGGCCTGCGAGTCATCCGCGAGCGGCGCCTGGGCTTCACCTACACCAGCGAGTTCGACCCCACACGCATCGACGAGCTGGTGGACCGCGCCTTGGCCGCCGCCCGCATCGCCGCTCCCGACCGGAGCAACGGGCTGCCCGCCTCGAGGGATCTCGCTGACCGCAACCGCTCCGAGAGCCTCGACCTCTTCGACCCCCAGGTGGCGGAGCTTCCCGGCGAGTGGCTGGTCGAGGCCTCCCGCGCGGCCGAGAAGGCGGCTCGCGGCCTCGATCCTCGCGTGAAGGTCCTGGAATCGGTCGGCGCCGGCAACGGCGTGAGCGAGGTCTTCTTCTGCACCAGCGAGGGCGTGAGCGACCGGTTCCGATCGAGCTCGATCTACGTCTGGGCGGCGCCGGTCGCCTCCGATGGCGAGCAGCTGCAGACCGGGCACTGGCTCGACAACAAGCGCTTCCTGTCCGACCTCGAGGCCCCCGAGGCCATCGGCAAGCGGGCCGCCCAGCGCGCGGTGCGCATGCTGGGCGCGCGCAAGGTCAAGACCTGCCGCGTGCCCGTGGTCCTCGACCCGTTCATGGCCGCATCGTTCATCGGCGGGCTCGCCGGCGCGGTGAACGGAGACATGGTGTTCAAGAAGGCCAGCTTCCTGGCTGACAAGCTGGGAAAGCGCATCGCGCCGGAGTCGGTCACCGTGATCGACGACGGGCGGATGGCTCGCGGCCTGGGGACCAGCCCCTTCGATGGTGAGGGCGTCCCGACCCGCCGAACGCCGGTGGTGGAGCGCGGGGTGCTCGGGGCCTTCCTCTACGACTGTGCGACGGCGCGCAAGGCCCGGGCCCGAACGACCGGAAATGCCGCCCGCAGCTACGCCAGCCTACCGGGGATCGGCCTGAACAATTTCCATCTCTGCGCCGGAACCCCCACGCCCCAGGAGATCCTCGCGCCCATCCGCCAGGGCTTCTACGTCACCGCGATGCTCGGGCGTGGCGCGAACCCGGTCACCGGCGAGTACTCGCGCGGCGCGAACGGCCTGTGGATCGTCGACGGGGAGCTCGCCTACCCGGTGCAAGAGGTCACGGTCGCCGGCAACCTGCTGGAGATGCTGCAGACCATCGACGCCGTGGGCAACGACCTGGAGTTCCGCGGAAGCGTGGCGGCCCCCACTCTGCGGCTCGCCGAGGCCATGGTCAGCGGCGCCTGAGCGTCCTTGACACTGCCAGTATTGCGTGTTCGCCTCTGCCCATGATTGAGCCCTTCCTGGTCCCCGGCGGCGCGCATCACGTCGAGAAGCACCGTACCTCGAGAATACTTGCCCAGCGTCTCCCCCGGGCCGCCCGAGCGGCGTGCAAGCTCCTGGTGCTCGCCGTCGCCGCCTTGGGGCTCCATTGCAAGTCCGAGCCCGAACCTGCGCCCCAGCGCAGCATCGCCGAAGGTCTCGAGTCGATAGCCCTCACCGTGGCCTCGACCCCGGCAGGCGCCAGGATCTCGTTGGACGGCACCGATACCGGCAAGCTCACTCCCGCGACCTTCACGATCGCGACCGGGAAGGATCACGCCGTCGCCCTCTCCCACCCGGACTGCCTGACATACTCGCAGACCGTCTTCGCGGCTCCTCACCATCCGGTGAGCATCGACGCCACGCTCAAATACGGAGGCCGCCTCAGGGTCAGCTCCGATCCCCCCGCCCGAATCCTGGTGGACGGCAAGGAGAGCTTCGATGCCCCGGGCACCTCCTCGACCCTGCCTCCCGGCAAGCACCTGGCCCTGGCGAGCGCGCCCGACCGGGCGCCGGAGTCCCATGAGTTCGAGATCGCTGCCTCCGAGACCACCGAGTGGTCGGTCAAGCTCGACCCCGGCGTGCTGGTGAAGCTCGGCACGACGCCCCCCGGGGCGGCGATCGAGCTCGATGGCAAGGCGACTGGCCTGGTGACGCCTCAGGAGCTGTGGCTCAAGCCCAGCAAGCGGCACGCGGTCCAGCTGCGGCTCGAGGGCTTCGTGCCCGTTGTCCGCAAGCTGCCGGATCTCGCCAAGGCGAAGGCCCCCGTCCTCGTCGAGGTCGAGCTGCAGGACTCCCAGACCGTCGACCTCACCACGAGGATCGAGGCGCTGGCCAAGCGCGTCTCGGCGACCGAGCGCAAGCTCAAGGCGCTGCAGGCGCGCCAATCAGGGACCGTCATCTCCGGCGACGCGCGCGAGGAGCTCGCGCTCGAGCAGACCATCAGCCAGCTCGAGGAGGACCTCAATCAGGACCTCTCCGACTTGACCTCCCTACGTGAGGAGCTCGACAAGCTCGAGGACGCGGATTCGGAAAGCCGCTAGCAGCACCAGCCTCCCAAGGCTCTTATCGGATTCTGGGTACGGCATCAGGTGTCCGAGCCGCGAGCGTCAGCGACCGGACACGTCGGGCTCGCCCGGGTCAGTCGGCGCCGGCTTTGGTGCTCGAGCTCTGCCCACTACTCGCACGGCACCGGGTCGCAGGCCCACACGCCACGCTTCGACGCTTTGGCCTGCGCCTCGAGCTCGGCGAACTCCAGCGCCCGATCGTCCCCGTTCGGCGCGATGTGCATCACGCACCCGAAGCCGCGCTCGATGAGTAGCGAGTTCACCTCGCGCTCGTTGGCGGTGACGTAGGCCAGCAGGCGCCCGTAGCGATCCTCGCATTCCTTGTCGTAGCGCAGCGTCACCGCCTGCCCCAGGACCATCGAGCTATGGAACTGGGCGGCCTCCTCTCCGTAGCACTCGTTCTTGCCCATGGTGATCTCGGGCGTGTTGACCATGAGCAGGCGGATCTTCTCGCCGCTCGCGAGCTTCAGCGTGTCTCCGTCCACCACCTCCGCCACCGTTCCTTCGACCGGGCCGCAGGGCGAGGACGGCTCTCTGCTACAGCCGGCCGCGAAGGCCGGCACCGACACGACGGCGATGAGCGCGAGGAACACCCTCCTGGTCACTGGCAGGCCTCGTTGGCCACGCCGGGGGTACCCCGGTCGCCCAGGCCGTAGGTCTTGGCGGTGGGGGTGTTGCACCAGCTCGCCCCGTCGGGGGCGAGCTGCTTGGAGGCGCCGGCGGTGGCAGACAGGGTGGTGACGGTGTCGAGCGTCGCTGCGCCCCGAGAGAGCGCCAGGGTCTGCCCTCCGGAGTTGGTGAGGTTGGTGCCGAAGGTCGCCTGCACCGCGGGGAGCCCTCCGTTCGCCGCCGGGTCCGTCTTGCGCGCGACCACCACGTAGGCCCCTGCCCCGGGTCGGACGCAGTCCGCCGATGAGGCGATCGCCGACTTGGTGCCGTTGATCGAGAGCTCCACCCCGTTCACGTCCACCGCCGTCTTGACCTGGATCTCGATCCACTCCCCGTCGGTATCGCTGACCTTGGTGGGGTCGGACATGTACTCGCTGATCACCAGGTCCCCCGCGGCAGGCACCACTAGGGGTCGCATCTGACCGGAGATGGCATCGCGGCACTGATTGGGATCGATCGTCTCGCACTGGTGAGACGTGTCGTTGCAGGCCTTGTTGGCCCCACAGGAGCTGGAGGTGCATTCGCACTGGCCGTTGAGGGGGTTGCAGGGGGTTTCGGAGGCACAGGTCGCCGCGGCGCACAGGTCGACCGCACATTCCGGGTTGGCGGCTTTGGGGGTTCCATGATCGCCCCTGCCATAGGTCGAGGCCGACGAGGCCTTGCACCACGAGGCTGCCTCGTCATTGGCGGCTGCGTCGAGCTTGTCCGGTGCGACCTGCACCGAGTAGCCGTTGCTCGGGATGGGGTAGACCACGCGATCGATGAGCACCCCGTCGCGCATCAGCAGCACGGGGATGATGCCGCTCGAAGCCAGGTTGTAGTCGAACATCCAGTCCACCTCCGGAAGGCCGCCGTTCGCCACCGGGTCGGAGTTGCGGGCAAAGAGGGCGTACCCACCGGTGCCGGGCCGGATACAGGTGTTGGTGAGCACCTTGAATCGAGCAGTGCCGGCGGAGCCCACGACGAGCTCCACGTCGTTGAGGTCCACGTCGTTCTTGAAGTAGACCTCGATCCATTCGCCGACGACCTGGCCGACCTTGGTGGGCGCGGCCATGACCTCGGAGATGACGAGATCGCCTGCGGCCGCCTTGACGACCGGGCGCGGTGCCGCGCCGCCGGGATCGGTGCAGTTGTCCGGGTCTACCGGGGGCGGACACTCGTCATTGGCGGCGGCGGGGGTACCCCGGTTGCCTGCGGAGTAGGTCTGAGTCCCCGGGCAGAAGGCGCTCGGGTCGTCGTTCTGGGTGGCGTCGATGCTGCCCGAGTCGATCTGCAGCGACTCGCCATCTTGGGCG
The DNA here is from genome assembly GCA_016218885.1 of Deltaproteobacteria bacterium. Taxonomy (GTDB): domain Bacteria; phylum Myxococcota; class Myxococcia; order Myxococcales; family UBA5297; genus JACRCT01. The sequence continues at coordinate 7,318 of JACRCT010000421.1, forward strand.
TCGCTGTACAGGGCAGCGTCGATGGTGTTGATCCCGTGCTTGAGCACCACCGAACCCGATGAGTACAGGCCGAACCCGAAGACGCCTTGCATCTCGGTGATGCCGCCGTTGAGGCTCACGTCGGTGGTGCGCACGAAGACGAGGTAGGAGCCGGCGTGGACGCGGAGGCAGTCCTCGGACAGGAGCGTCGTCTTGGAGGCGGCCGAGTCGCTGCCGTTCGATAGCACCAGCCCGTTGAGGTCCGCGTCCGCCACCGCGTAGACCTCGAACCATTCCTTGACCGTGTCGTCTCCGTTCGGGCTGGCCATGATCTCGGTGACCACCAGACCGCCCACCGCCGGAGCCAGCGAGCTGCGCTGGACGCCGCCCTCGAGGCACTTGCTGGAGTCGATGATGGGAGGGCAGGCCGTGTTGCCCGCGCCCGGAGTGCCCTTGTTGCCGACGTTGCCGTACACCGTGGTGCCGGGGCAGTAGGCGATGGGGTCGTCATTGGAGATGGCGTCGAGCTTGGCGGGGTCGAGCTGGATCGACTGGCCCTTGATGGGAGCCAGGTAGCTGATCCCGTCGATGAGCGTCAGGTCATGGGAGACGGTGAGCGTCCCGCCGGTGGTGCGCAGGGCGAAGGTGTAGGTGGCGTCGATGAGGTCCTGGGAGATGCCCCCGTTCTCAGTATTGACGTCCGAGCGCGCGAACAGAGCGTAGCTGCCTGCGGTGAGGTGCAGGCAGCTGCGGGGGGCGAGGACCACCTTGGAGGAGCCGTTGGAGATCTCGATGCCATTGAGGTCCAGGTCGACCTTCGCCTGCAGCTCGAACCACGCCTGCTTGTCCGCCAGGCCCGTGGGATTGGGCATGATCTCGGTGATGACCAGGTCGCCGATGTCCGGCGGCATCGTGGCCCGCTCGACTCCATTCTCCTCGCAGCGGGTGGGGTCGGGAGCGCTCTCGCACTCCTGGTTGTCGGTGCCGGGCGTCCCCTTCTGCGCTCCCCCTCCCCAGGCCTGGGTCGAGTCGCAGAACAGCAGGGGGTTGTCGTTGCTCGTGGCGTTGAACTCGCGCGTATCGAGCTGGGTGCTGACTCCCTCGGTGGTGCCGTCGTACCAGACCTGATCGATGAGGGTCTCGCCCTTCTTGAGGGTGAGGGTCCCGCTGGTATTGCTCATGGCGAAGGTGAAGGTGGCCAGGGGCGCGGGCAGGTTGCCATTCTGGGTGGGGTCGCTGGTCTTGGCCAGCAAGGCGAAGTCGCCGGCGAAGACGCGCAAGCATTCGTTGGAGGCGAGCGTCGTCTTGCTCGAGCCGCTCGCCACCACCACTCCATTGAGGTCGAGGTCGGTGATGGCGAAGAGCTCGATCCATTCCCCCGTCTCATCGGCGATGGCGGCGGGGTCGGCCAGGAGCTCGGTGATCACCACGTCGCCTTCCGCGGGGCTGACCACGGTGCGGCTCTCTCCGGTCTCGGGGTCGATGCAGTTGGCGGAGGAGGCGCAGGCGTCGTTGGCTTCCCCCGGCGTGCCGAACTGCTCCCCGACCAGAGGGGTGATGCCGTCGCACCAGTTGTCCTCGTTGTCGTTGTTCGCCGAGTCGGGGACCAGCTTGCCGTCCAGCGACCGGGCATGCCCGGCGGCGCCGGTCCCGGTGTACTTGACCTCGTCGACCACCACCGTGCCGCACTTGAGGCCGATCAGCCCCTCGCCGTTGCCCATCTCGCCCATGGTCTCGCCATAGGCGTAGTCGACGTAGTCGGGCTTGCTGGCCTCGAGCGCGGAGCCTAGGACGAACCGGCCTCCCGCGGGGACCTCGCCCTTGGTCACCAGATGGGTCTTGGCAGAGGAGCCGTCCACCTTGGCGAGGTAGAGGGCCAGACCACGCAATGCGATGGGCTTGGTGGTGGCGTTGTAGATCTCGAAGTACTCCTTCCCTTTGTCCTCGCTCGCCGGATTGTTCAGATACTCGGTGATCACCAGGTCGCCGGGGGCCCGTCCGGTGCAGGCGTCGACGTTCTCGGTGCGGTCGCAGCCGACGAGCACGATGCTCGTCGCGAGGGCCAGGAGGAGAAAGCAGCGGGGGCGGTAGGTCATGGTGTCATCCTGCGGGTTCGACCGGCCTGGTACAGCGGGCAATCCGCCCGCGGGGGAAATGGGGTGCAGCAAGAAGGCGTCAGTACTCCGCATCATCGGAATCCATCGAGGTGAAGTCGAGAGAGCCCGCCTCGGCGGCGTCCTCGAGCTGAAGCGGCCCGGCCTTCTTCTTTTCCTCCGCCTTCGCATCCGAGTCCGCGAACTCGAGGTTGTTGGCCTTGCTCGCGTCGCCCAGGTCGAGGGGACCACCTCGCGGGTCCGGGGCGGTCCTCGCGCCGGCGACGGTGCGGTTCTCCACTTCGGGGAGCCCCTCGCCATCGGCGGCGCCGTCCCCTGGCATGGGGGGGTTGGCGATGACCCTGA
>JACRCT010000422.1 GCA_016218885.1 Deltaproteobacteria bacterium
ACGGCATGGGCGCCGCAATCCGGACTTCTTGTGCCGCGCTTCAGGGCACGAGCCCCAGCACCACCGTAGATCCGCCAAACGGTTGCACCACAGCCAGCACCAGCGCCGTGAACAGCAGCATGGCCGTGCGCGGCCCGTCCCAGGCGCGGCGCTCGACCTTGCGCACCTGATTCAGCGCAACACTCACCGCCGGCCCAGCCTGCAGGCCTTCGAGGGCCGCCCGGGGGTCGAGCTCTCCTTCGTCCACGAAGGCGACCCCTCTGCCGAGCTCGACCGCGACCAGATGGCCCAGGTGCTGACCAACCTCGTGGCCAACGCCATCGACGCCATGCCGCAGGGCGGGCGCATCGAGGTGCGCTCGGGCGGTGACGCCGACCACGTCTGGTTCAAGGTGCAGGACGCGGGGACAGGCATCCCGCCGCAGAACATGAGCAAGCTCTTCGAGCCCTTCTTCACCACCAAGCCCATGGGCAAGGGGACCGGGCTGGGCCTGGCCGTCACCTACGGCATCGTCAAGATGCACCGCGGGGACATCCGGGTAGAGTCCAACGCCGATCCCTCCCGGGGCGCCACGGGCACGACCTTCACGGTGACCGTGCCCCGGCGGCCCGCACAGGAATAGCACCAGGAGACGCCATGAACGCCGAGACCGCGGTCCAGAACAAGACCATCCTCCTCGTGGACGACGACGAGGACTACCTCCTCCAGACCCGCATGCAGCTCGAGGCCGCCGGCTTCAAGGTGGTCACCGCCGGCGGGCTGGGAGAGGCCGACGCCAAGCTCGCCGAGACCAACCCCGACCTGGTGGTCGCCGACCTGATGATGGAGTACCTCGACGCCGGCTTCGTGCTCTGCCACCACGTCAAGAAGCGCAACCCAAAGACCCCGGTCATCCTCGTCACCGCCGTGACCAGCGAGACGGGCATGGAGTTCGAGAGCACCACCGGCGACGAGCGCTCCTGGATCAAGGCGGACGCCATCCTCACCAAGCCGGTGCGCGCCGAGCAGCTGCGCCGCGAGATCGGTCGCCTCCTGCAGGGCTGATGCGCTGGCCGCCGATGGCGAGGAGCTGATCCATGGCCCATGAGCCGCTGCGGGTGTTGGTGGTCGACGACGAGCCGGGGATGCGCCTGGGTGCCGGGCGGATCCTCGAGCGCTATGCGGTGAAGCTTCCCGACGTCGAGGGCGAGGTGGGCTTCTCCGTGGAGCTGGCTGAATCGGGAGAGGAGGCCCTCGAGAAGATCGGCAAGGCCCAGCCCGACATCCTGCTGCTCGATCACAAGCTGCCCGGGATGAGCGGGCTGGACGTGCTCAACAAGCTCATCGCCGACAGGTGCGACGTCCTGACGGTCATGATCACCGCCTACGCCACGCTGGAGACGGCGGTGGCGGCGACCAAGCGCGGCGCCTTCGACTTCCTGGCCAAGCCCTTCACCCCCGACGAGCTGCGGGCGACGGTCTTCAAGGCCAGCAAGCACGTGGCGCTGCAGCGGGCGGCCCGCCGCCACGCCGAGGAGAAGCGGCGCATCCGCTTCGAGTTCATCTCCGTGCTCGGGCACGAGCTCAAGGCCCCGCTGGCGGCGGTCGAGGGCTACCTGATGGCGATGCAGGACCGCTCGCTGGGCGCCGACCTGGAGAGCTACGCGCCGATGGTGGAGCGCAGCCTGATCCGCCTAGGGGGCATGCGCAAGCTGGTGGTGGACCTCTTGGACGTCACCCGCATCGAGTCCGGGCAGAAGCGGCGCGAGCTGGAGAGGATCGACGTGCGCGCGCTGGCGGTGGCCTCGCTGGAGACCGTGCGCGCCGACGCCGAGCGCCGCAAGATCACCGTCGAGCTGCACCCCGGGCCGCCGGTGGCCATGGTCGCCGACAAGAGCGAGATCGAGCTCGTGCTCAACAACCTCGTCACCAACGCGGTGAAGTACAACCGCGACGGCGGCCGCGTGGACGTGATCCTCGATTCCCGCGCGGACGGGGCGGGCATCAAGGTCAGCGACACCGGCATCGGCATGAGCGCCGAGGAGCTGGCGCGGCTCTTCAAGGAGTTCGTGCGCATCAAGAACGAGAAGACCCGTGGCATCCTCGGCAGCGGCCTGGGGCTCTCCACGGTCAAGAAGATCGCCCAGCTCTACGGCGGCGACGCCAAGGTGACCAGCGTCCCGGACCAGGGGACCACCTTCGAGGTGGACCTGCACAGCGCCGAGGCCCAGGGCGCGACCTCCAACGCGTAGGCCGTAGGCACGGTCGATGGTCCAGGATGGAGTGCCCCTCTCCAAAGGGAGTGAAAGGACCGGTGAGAGTGTCGGGCTAGAACGAACCCAACGCTTCGACCGCCACGCCGAGCTTCGCAGCGAGCTTCTTCAGCGTGGCAGGGTGGGGACGTTTGATTTGGCCGCGCTCGATCCGCGCGACTTCCTTGGCGCTGATCCCGCCGAAGTCGGCCCGACCGAGGCCCTTCTGCAGGCGCAGGCGCTTCAATGATCCGCCGAAGCTTGGGTCCTGCTCCCGCTGCCGAGCCTTGGCCCGGCGCCGGTAGTCGGCATCAAGCTCGTAGAAAATCGCATCGGAGGCCGCCTCGAACTCCCCGAGCCGCACGGTCTGCCCGAAGTCCACGACCTCCAGCCTCCCGGCGTCAGGGGCCGGGCCACCCGGGCGTGCCTTGAACATCGACAGCGGCACCACCAGCGGCAAGAGGTCGCCTTTGTACAGCACCAGCGCTCCCGCGCCCGCGTCAGCAGCGCCGCCGATAAAGAGGTCGGCAGCGCTCTTTGAGGCGAGCACCTCCGCTAGCTCATCGTCCGGGAGAAAGCGGGCGTCCACGTCCTTGGTCACGACCGTGCTGAAGAGCCGATGGAGAGCCTCGCGCTTCGCGGTGTTTGCACTTCCAAGGACGAGGAGCCGGAGTCCCCGGCGCCTGGTAGCAAGTGGAAGCAGAGCCCGCAGGAGTGGGTCGGCTTGCTGGGCGATCCACAGGGAGCTTGCAGGCTGGTCGAGGAAGGCCTCCTCGATGGCCTTCGCGGTCTTGAGACACTTCGGGTGCAGCACCGAAAATGGCAGGTGCGAGCAGGCCTTCTCGTGGAGCATGAACACGGCGTCACGCATCATCTTCCTCGGGCCGAACGGGGTTCTCCGGGTACATCCTGTCCCGCTCAGGCAGGGATAGAGAGAAGGCCATCGTGCCCCCGAGTGAGTCGAGCTTCCAAGTCCAATATGTCCCTATCCAAAGAACGGATCGAGTGGGACATAAGTCGCAAGGGGCGCTACCCGTTCCGCTGCTGAGCGATCGGACGCCCATGCGCCCTTCATGGATCAGCGCTCGTACATCTTCCTCCCCGATCCTTCGCTGCGCTCCAGCGCTCCTCCGGGCACATCTCGAGGCACGCTTTGCGCGCGATCGTCCGGCTGAGCAATCATCCCCCGCGCCGCTCGTA
>JACRCT010000423.1 GCA_016218885.1 Deltaproteobacteria bacterium
GCCGTCGGCGGGGCGCGCGGGCCGGCACATCCCGCTGGCCTGGTCGCACAGCGGCGCCTGCTCGGGGCAGACGTTCTCCGGGTCGCGGCAGTCGGGGACGCATTGGCCCGCGCACCCTGCGGATTCGCAGCAGACCCTGCCGGTCGGGCAGCCGGTCACCGCGCAGTTGCCGGACCCGCCGTCGCGCGGAGGGGGCAGGGGCTGGCCAGCGTCCGAGACGGTCTTCACCCCCGCATCGCGGGGCCTGGGCTGCGCCGGGAGCTGATCGTCGGCGACGCCGCCGCAACCGACGGTGAGCAGCGCGAAGCAAGCGAGCGACTGGAGAAGGCCGACCATCCCTGGGCGCGGTGCGATGAAGCCGAGTGCCATGAGTCACCTCGTGAGATGCGAGTCTGGTCGAACCCGATTGCAAGCCGGACGCCGCCGCCGAACCTGCGGAAATTACAGGAGTTCGGCGAGCCGAGCTGTGGGTCTGGCCCCTCGGCCGGCGGCGCCCCGTGTAGGCCGGCGCCTGCAGGCGCAAGGCTGGTGGCGTCAAACGGCCCCGCCTTCAGCCGGCGGATTCTTGGTGAACGCCGAGGCCAGGGAGTAGTCGAGGAGCCACGAGACCGAGCGTCTTGGGTTCAGGGTGAGAGCCACGCCCGGACAGGACAGCGGACAGCCCGAGCCTCGGTGACGGTAGCGTCTCCGTGTCCTATAGCCAGCGGGACGCCCGGCTCGCTCGAGGAGCCTGTCGGTAGTGGTTGTGGTTGCGAAGCCGCGCCGGCCCGGGCGGGTGTCCTCGTGGGCGTGGGCTGCGGTGACGCTCCTCCGCTGGCGAAGGCGGAGGCACAGGAAGGCCTTGAGGAACTCTCCGGAGCGATGGCCCTCTCCGCGGGAGTGCGCTCACCTCAGATTCGGGCTCGCTCCAGGGCGCGCCCGCGCTCACCCACTACACCCCGGCCTCAAGCTTAGCCGTGAAGTCTTGGAGCCTCGCGGATAGGCCATGGCCTTCCAAGACGTAGGAGAGCGCCGCTCTTGCGGAATAGGCCATACTCCTAGTGTGCTTCTGAATGGCGCGGACGTCCTTCGCGCTCTGGTCGCCCATGGTCACGATCGGGGGCTCGAGATACCGGCCGCCTCGTATGGCGGGGTAGCCCGCCGCGCTCATCAGCGCATTGCACAGGCAGATGCTGTCCTTCCGCCTCAGTGGCAGGCCCCCTTTGCGCAGGAAAGCCTCCAGAGGCTCGGCCGGGCACATCATCTGTAGCTCGGCGATCTCCTCGGAGGTGCCGTCGGCTCTCACCACGTGCCGACGTGTCTCGAGAGGCGTGACCAGGTGCCCAAGGTCGCAACAGGACCAGCGCTCGCGCTCGTCACGAACGCTTCGCTCGGAGATGGTGCCTGGCACCTGCGCCACCTTGAAGGGGAACCCTGCCGGCGACATGAGCGGCTCGGTGACCACGTCCAGCTCGCCACGCCAGATCCTCTCGAGGACAGCGGCGCGCAACGCCGGCGCCATGCCGGATTCCGCGCTGAAGGCCAATATCGTTCCGAACTGCACTCCCGCCGCGCCGGCGGCGAGCGCTCGCTTCAATCCCTCAGGGTTGCCGTATTCCCCTGCCAACCAGAAGGGCCCGCGCAAGTTCGCGAGGCGGTCGAGCTCTGGCAGATCGTTCAGCCCCCACCTCGGTGGCTCGCCTTTGAACCGCTGGTAGCCGGCAGGAGGGGCGTTGTGTCCGCCTGCGGAGGGACCCTCGAAAACGAAGCCATACGGGCGGGTCGCATCGTTCGCCTCCAGCTGCGCTGCCTGGGGGTAGGTGCTGACGATGGCGATGAAGCGCGGACACGTGAGCTGCAAGCCACCTTGCGGGGCAAAGTCCCGAGGATCGAAGGCTAGCTTGTGGTGCCTCGACGCTCTGGCAACGTGGACCGCCTTCTGGACCGGCTCATGGCAGGCCAACCGTCTCAAGAGCCCCGGGAAGCCGGAAGGGTCGCCGGCGCCCGCGCATACGTAGTCGACGTCAGCCAGGATCGCTCCGTAGAGCGCAGGGAGCTGGGACAGCTCGATCTTCTGGAGGTAGTTGATGCCGACAGGGCCTTCATGCCCCTGCTTGCATTCCCAGACGATGGCGAAATTGGAGGCCAGGGTGAGCAGCACGAGGGACCGCGGTGGGCTCATGTCGAACCGCGGCACTGGCTTGAACGGCCTCTCCTCGGCCTTGCCGCCCTCGACGTAGTACGAGCGGTGCAGCGCCATGAGCTCGCCTTCCAGCGAGGGTACGAGGCCGGCCAACGCCTCGAATGCCCGCTGGATACTCTGGTCTCCGAGCTGAAGCCGGCGAGCAACGATGTGCGCGGCGGCGGTCCCCGAGGTGATCCCCAGGCAGAACCCACTTCCCAGCCCCGGGATCTCGTAGCCTGAAACCGCTCTGACCAAATCGGCGCTGCTGATGGCCACCGCCATTCCGCCCCCGAGAACGACCGGCGGACTCGACTGCGCGGCGGCCCGTCTCGGTTTCTTTTGCGTCGGCATTGAGTGTCCCCCCCTCTATTTCGGCGGACCCTAACTCCCCTCCTCGAGCCATGGTTGGCTCTCGGCTCTGGGACACAGATCGATGTTGGTTATCCGTTTCTTTGCTGCGAAGCGTGTCGCTCGAGACCTGCTCGGGGGGGGGAGCCGCGGGCGCCGTCAACGCAGAGCGCGTGCCTCTTAGTCCGCTCTCCCGGGCGTTCAAGTCGGTTCTGGCAAGACGAGAGGAAGCGCGAGCGCCGCCGAAGTGGCATCGGTGGATCGCAGCAATGACCAAGGAGGAGCTCTTCAGAGCAACGGTTGAGCTACCGCTTGTCGATGAAGAACCCCTGACCCGGGATCGACGGAAGGCCCAGGTCCGAAGCCTTCACCAGCATCGGCGCCGACTCGTTGGGAACCCGCCACGTCTGCCCGGTGTACTGCTGGACGATGATTCCGTAGCGACCCGCCGGGACAGCCTCGAGTGGCCTGACCGCGGGCGGATTGGAGACGTCCAGCGCCTTGGGCAAAACCCTCAGGGTCAGGCTCTGCACCTGCACGGTCTTCTCCATGTCCGGAGCGCCGTCGGGGCCGGCGAGCTCCGCGTACGGGGCGTCGGGCCCGAGACCCGCCGCGAGCAGCACCGGCTCGGTGCTCAGGAGACCTTCCGGCAACGCGGGGGCGAGCTTCTGCACGTAGATCTTGGGCCACAGGTCGGGCAGGCCGTTGGCGTCGCTGTCGTCGGGCTTTCCGTCGTGGTCCTCGTCCGCGTAGCGCACCAGGAAGCCGGAGCGGCGTTGATCGATCGCGCCGGAGAACAGCGGCGCAGACTCCAGGGTCAGCGCCAGCATCTGGTCGCCCAGCGCCATCCCTCCAGGCGCCTTCGCGGTCGGCAGGTTTTCGGAGTCGGAATAGCCGCGCACCACGAACGCCGGGCGGTCCGTGGGGTAGGCCAGACGCTCGTCGAGTGTCACCGCGACGCCCTCCACGGGCGTGGCGCTCACCGCGCCGGCTGGGGAGGCGATGGTGATGGGAAGAAAGCTTCCGCTATCGAGATCGACATGTCCGCCAGGGATGTCGCCAGCATTGGGCTCGTTGGTCGCGAAGAACCACGGGATGAGGTCGCTCTTGCGGCAACCCCCCACGCCGCCGACAGCGCACTCGTCGCGATCCAGCAGAGCGGAGAGCAGATAGGTGCCGGCCGGGACCAGGTTGAAGGTGAAGGGCGCACTGAACGGCCCCTCGCCATCTGAGGGGAAGAGCCTGGTGCGTGGCACGACCGCCAGGCTGCGCGGGCTGCCGTGGCCGAACGGGGGAGGCGGGTCGTCAGCCGAGTACATCAGCACGATGACCTCCCCGCGCGCCTGCCCGGTAAAGAACACCTGGCCCGAGATGGAGGCCTTCGGGGGCGCCCCGATCTGGTCGTCAGCGGGGCCCACCGGCGGAGAGAAGCAATCGGGAGCGCCCAGCAGCAGCAGGAGCAGAACGCCCAGACGTCTCACAGCGCACCTCCGAGGCTGAGGAAGAGACGGCGCTCCACGAAGTTGCCGAAGGGGTGCTCCTTGTGCATCGAAGCCAGGTTGGTTCCCACCAGGGCCAGCGCGAGCCGATCGTCCAGGAGGCGGGCGGCGAGCCGCGCATTGACGACGACGTAGCCCTTGAGTGGATAGGTCGCGATCATCGGAAGCGTGGGATCGTCCTTGGCGGTCTCGCTCTGCACCCAGGTGGTGCCGCCGACGTAGCTGGCGTCCGCGGAGAGGTCGAGGAATCGGGCCAGCCGCGCCGTCGCGCTGCCGAAGACCTTCAAGAAGGGAACCTGGCTGCACGGCACGCACTCCTCCGAGTCCGCGGCATCGGTGCTCACGTTCTCGAGCGCGACATTCAGGCGCAGGTCGGTGCGGTCGAAGGGGCTGGCCTTGACCCCCACCTCGGCTCCCAACGCCGTGAAGACCGCCGGGTCGTTCTCCGAGGTCGCGCTGAAGGCCAGGTGCCGTCCGGTCTCGGGGTTCCAGGTGGGTGCGGAAGCAGGGATGAGCGCTCCGAACTGCATCAGGTCGTGCACCTGGGAGCGGTATGCGGCCAGCTCGAAGGTCACGCGGTCAAAGACGGCGGAGAAGCCCAGCTCGAGGTTGAAGATCTGCTCGGGCTTGAGCCGGGGGTTGCCCACGATGCGCATCTCGGCGCCGTCCACGCCCGCGACCGGCAGCCGGAGGTCGAGGTAGGACTCGAGAAAGGTAGGTACCCGGAAGGCGGTGGAGACCGAGCCGCGCAGCACCAGAGTGGGGGTGAAGAAGAGGAGCACCGCACCCCGCGGCGAGTGCGCGAACCCTGGCTGCCCCTCGTCCAGCAGAGGATGGCGGTCGATGCGGTAGCTTCCCACGATCATCAGCGGCTTCCAGGGGCGCCATTCGTCCTGCACGAAGGCCGAGAAGTGGTGCTCGAGCGCGAGCTCCGGCAGGTAGGTCCACCGGGCGCGCTTCATGCGCCAGCCCAACCCGGCCACCAAGCGGTTGTCGCCCACCAGCGTGAAGTCGCTGTCGATCTGCACCTCGGCGTCGACGATGTCCGAGGTCAGCTCGCTGGCGATGGAGGGCGTCCCCGTGGACCAGTACTGCGGCTCCGAGGTGGCCTGGCTGTGCGTCCAGAAGGTCTTGAGCTTGAGCGCCCCGAGGGCGGCGTCGGCCTTGAGGTAGCTCTCGGTGCCGTCGTAGTTGAAGTTGCGCAGCAGCCCTGAGGGATAGAGCTCGCTGAAGATCTGCGCGGTGCCGCCCGACAAGGCGAAGCGCGCAGCAGGCGCGGGAACGAAGTCCACGACCATGTTGGCCTTCATGGCGCGCAGCCCCAGCGTCGGGTCCTTGGCGGTGGGCGTGACGTCAGCCCGGTCGTCCGAGAAGTCCACGCTCCACTTGTCGGCCTGCTGGTAGCCGAACGAGGCGCGGTAGCGCACTCGGCCTTCGCGCCCCGAGGTGGACAAGGAGGCCCCGGCGCTGTCGCCAGTGCCCGCGAGCAGGTGGGCAGTGGCGCGCGAGCCGGCCCCGGCCGATTTGGTGATGATGTTCAACACCCCCATGAAGGCATTGGCGCCATAGAGGGTGGAACCGGGCCCGCGCATGACCTCGATGCGCTCGATGTCTTCGATGGAGATGGGCAGCAGCGGCCAGTGCGTGAAGCCCAGAAAGTCCTCGTACACCGTTCGCCCGTCCACGAGCACCAGCAGCTTGTTGCTCAACCGCTGATTGAAGCCGCGCATCGAGACGTTGGCGGAGGCCACGCCCATGATGCTCACGTCGGCGCCCGGCACGCGGCGCAGCAGCTCGGGGACGGACTGCGCGCCCGAGAGGCGAATCTCCTCTTCGGTGATGACGGTGGTCGCCACCGGCGCCTCCAGGGCGCTCTGCGCGCGGCGGGACGCGGAGAAGACCATCTCCTCATACGCGGGCAGGCCCGCCTCCACCTCCGAGCCGGGCTGCTCGAGCAGGCTCTGCGGAGCGCTCCGCGCGGCCCCCGGCTCCTCGCGGGGGCTGGCCTCGAGCTTCTCGACACGATCGACCGCGTCCTCCAAGCGTGCCAGCAGGTCGGCGAGCCGCTTCTCCGATGCGGCAGCCGGGACCGGCGGTGCTGCAGCCGGCTCGGGGACCGGCGCTGGCTGCCTGGCCTGCGCCAGGCCCACCTCGAGCTTGGCTATGGTGGCGGCGACCACCTCGCGATCCCTTGGCTCGGTGGCGAGGTAGCGACGGTAGTGCTGCAACGCCTCGACCACGCGGCCTGCATCCAGGTGAGCGCGGGCGATGTTGTAGAGGACGTTGGGGTGCGGCTTGATGGCGTAGGCCGCCTCGAGCTCCGCGATGCCGGCGTCATACTGGCCAGCGGCGATCAGCTCCATGCCCTTCTTGAAATCGCGGCGCGCGTCCTGCCGCGCATCGCCACGCGCCTGGGGGCTGACGAGCAGCAGCGCCAGAGCGATGAAGACGAGCATTCCAGGCGGGCCCCTGGGGCCGGCGGACTTGGGTCCCGACGCGTGGGTTCTGCGGTCGATGTGGAGTCGCACGGGTCCCTCGCGAGGGCGCTGCAGGCCGCGCCTCTAATACGGGTCCTCTTTGTAGCCCGGCTGGGACGGGGTCGGCTTGGGCTGAACCGGTCTGACCTTCGAGCGCTGGAGCTGCACCCGAATGGCGCGCTCCTCGCCCGAGGAGGTCTCCTCGATGGTCTGTGGTTCATGGCCCTCGAGCCGGACCTTGAGCTTCAACGTGACCGGGACCTCGGCGGCCGGTCGCTCCACGTCCATCGGGGTCACACCGAGAATCCGCCCGTGCTCATAGACGGTGGCCCCCGCAGGCTCGGAGCTCAGGTGGAAGACGACGGGGACCGAAGGCGGGGGCTGCTCGATGGCCGCCACGGCTTCGGACGCAGGCGGACTCACCGGAGCAGGCTCCTGCTCGTTCGCGGGTAATGGCACGACCGCAGGCACCGAGCTTGCGGGCGGGGTCTCGGCGGAGGAAGGCTTGGGGGCGGAGGCTGGCGAGTGCAGAAGCGGCAAGAGCCCAGCGATGACCGCCGCGACCGCCACACCGCTGACCACCCCGGCCGCCACCACCCAGGTGAGGGAGCGCCGCCGCGTGCCGAGGAAAGCCTCGTCGCTGCCGAGGGCTTCCTCCTGCTTGTGCGGCTCGACCGGCTGCGGCACCTCCAGGCCTGGCCGGGACCCGTGGGGTATTGGCGGGAGCGTGCTCCTGGCACGCGGCGCGTCGACCAGAGGGAGGCGCCCTCCCCCCGACGCAAGACCACTGCTCTCTCCAACCCCGACCGAGCAGCGTGCGAAAGCGTCCAACACCTCCTGCATGGACTGGAAGCGCTCTGCCGGTTTCTTGGCCAGCATGCGCCGCACGATGGCCTCGACGTCGGCAGGAATCGGTTGGCCGGCCGGGGCCTGCATCGCGGGCACCGGCTGGCGAACGTGCAGCATGATCGTCTCGATGCTGGTTCGACCGTGGAAAGGCGTGCGGCCGGTGAGCATCTGATACATCACGATGCCTAGCGAGTAGATGTCCGTGCGCGGGTCGGAGTGGCCGTGGGCCTGCTCGGGCGCGATGTAGCGCGGCGAGCCGACCAGCAGGCCTTCCTGCGTCAGGTCTTGGGCGTCGGGGTGGTTCTCGGCGGGTGCTCCGAAGAACTTGACCAGACCGAAGTCGAGGACCTTGACGAACCACTCGTCATCCCCATGTCGCAGCA
>JACRCT010000414.1 GCA_016218885.1 Deltaproteobacteria bacterium
GCGGGCTGGGTGGGAACCTGCCCATCGATGGGCAGCTTCTGGGCCGATGACGAAGACCAGAACGGGTTGAGCGGCGTGCCTTGGAACGCGTCGATATCAATCGCCAACGGACCTTAGGTCCGGAAGACCGCGGTGGGCATGGGAAGGATCTCGTAGCGAAAGCCGGCCCCGGCTCGGATGGCGGGATCCCCGGCCTCGAGGGCGCGGACGGCTGCCTCGTCGGCAGCCCGCACGATGCCGACGCCCCAGGCGCCTTTAGGATCGGCTACCGGGCCGAAGACGATTGCCGTGCCGGCCTGCAATAGCCCCCGCCAGTAGACGACGTGCTCGCGCATCGTCGCCGCCTCGGCGGGCGTCATGTCCTGCTGGAAGGTCGGGCGCGGCGGGAGCAGGCGGATCAGGAAGAAGCGCTCCGCTGGGACAGGTGGGGTCGGGTCGTTCGCCATGAGGTTCCTCTCTTCGGGCGGCCATCAGTCTCGCATAGTTAGCGAGGTAGCGCGCCGCGGGCGCGCGCAGCGAGTCCGGGGCCGCTGATCGCGGACGTGCACCCGGCGCAGGAAGCGCTCGGCCAGCCCGTAGGAGAGGTCCTCCACCGGCCAGCGGCCGATGTGGAAGTAGCAGTCCCAGTAGTTGCGATGGTGAGCGGCCAGGAGTCGATCGGCGGGCTCGAAGTCTTAACGGATCGCGTCGAGCGCGTTGTGCCGGCCGATGAGCAGCGATGGTCGACCCGCGGCGCCGCGCCAGCGGAAGGAGCTTCGCTACCCACGCCCCGCTCTTCGGTCTCCCCCTCCCGGCCTGTCCAGCCTTCCCTGACGTGACTCCGGGAGGGGGCAGGGGGAGGCCACCCGAAAGCGAGCCGACGGATCATGCACGACGTCGTGCATGATCGGCCCGACGGCGAGGCGGACCGCAAGCGAGCTGGTGGGGCTGGTTCCCACTTAACAGACCTGACGCGCTCTGCAGGTCATGCGCCTCTGCCCAGCTCTCCGGCGACGGGGGCGGTCCTCGATGCCGAGGAAGGTCTCGATACCCTGCTCCAGGAAGAGTGGCTGCGCGGGCTTCTCCTCGCGGCCGATGAGCCTAAGCGACTCGCATCATTGGAATGCCCCGACTTTGCGGGAGGATTGTCAGTGGACGGGAGTCGTCGGGGTGACCTGGCTGATGTAGAGCACCGCGTCCCAGTTGTCCCGGGGAACGAAGCGCTCGTTGTAGCCCGCCCATCCGGCCCACATCCAGTCTGCGTAGATTGATTGGAATAGCCAGTCGGATCCCTCAGCGCCTTCGACGGCCGATCCAAGATCGAGGAACAGCATGGGGTCACCGGCGTCTTCGAGGAACCACTCCATGTACCCGCTAGGTGCGCTGTCCAAGTCCATCACTTCGAAGCCCGAATTGGTGCTGACGAGGTGCGCTCCGTGGTTGCCCAGCAGCACGATGCAATAGACGCGATCAGACCCAAACGTCGTGGTGATCGACTCGCCGACGGTTTGGTAGCTGGTCCACTCGTCCCTCACCTTCGAGAGGTGGCCGGTGTGCCCCTGAAATATCACTCCTTGCGGATTGCTCGAGATCAGAGCGTTTGCGCGAGCGGCCATGAATGCCTCGCGGTATTCCCCGTCGTATTGGCCCTCTGCGAATTTGCGGTAGAAATGCACCGAAGCCGCGAGCCCCTTGAGAACCCAGAGGGCTTCGTCGTAGGCGGCCTGCGAGCTGGAGGAGACAAGCTGCTGGGCGGCGCCTTCGAAGAGCTCGAGCGCTTGGCCTTGCTTCGTTTCGCAAGCCACGGTGAGACCGATGCACTTGACGAGCGGCCCCATCTGCGTTGCCAGCCCTTCGCTGGCCGCGGCGGCAACGTAGGCGAGAACGAAGTCGCGCGCGGGAGGACGGTCGTGCTCGAGGTCAAATCCGACCACTTGGAAAGGCGGGCGGCCCTGAGGCCGATCGACCGTGAGCTTGCGCAATCCTCGGTAGAAGTCGATGGTCTGAGTGACTCCGAAGAACGTGCCGCTGTTGTTGTTCACGATCTGGTTGAGGACAGTCGAATCTCCGCTGTCGAGGTATTTCTGCAATTTGCGTTCGCTGGCATGCCCACTCTCCGATGCAAGCACCGTGAAGCCATGCTGGTACAGGTATCCAGCCAGCCTGAGCCTCCCGGAGATCAACTCGGCCGCGCCGTGGTCCCCCTCGCCGAGCATGACGATGGTTCGGTTGCCGAGGTAGGTCGCCAGACTCGCGAGGTCGTCCGTCGGCGCCGAAAAGTCGAGGGTGTCGAGCACCAGATCGTGCTCGCAGACGTAGCGCCCCTGAGGTGTGGAGACGCTTTCACAGCTCTTCGGGGTGGCCGCGTCGGGGGTGAGGCCGGCATCGGGGGTGGCGTCGGGGGCGAGGCCGGCATCGGGGGCGAGGCCGGCATCGAAGACCGAGCCAGTGCCGACGTCCGACTGCTCCCCGGCGCCGACATCGGCGAGCGCCACGGTGTCGCTCTCTGGAGCGGCGCAACTCCAAAGGGTGAGTGCAACTCCGAGCCCGACGACTGCTCCTATCGTTCGCATAGTGGCTCCTCCGTGCCGTTCAGCAGCCCGCCGCGATTGCGACAAGCGCTCGCAACCTCAATGGGTCCACTGACCGCCAATCTGTCGCATCGACTTCGCGGGCCCCGTCGCCGTCGACAGGTGGGCGAGCCAGGACGTCTTGCTCCAACCTTCCGAGTCTGCGATGGTTTTTCCTGTTTGAGCGCGCACTCGAGTCGGTCACCAAACCCCTTCAGGACTCGCGCAAATGAGCTGTCTGCGGGCCGACCAGCTCGCGCTTTTCGTGGAGGGCGGCCTCTCCGAGCCTGAGCTGCGAGAGATCGACGAGCACCTGATCGCTTGCGCCGAGTGCGCGCAGACGGTGGTGACGCTCGCCGCCGAACGAAGCGCTCACGACACTCCCACGACCGAGGACGACATCGCCCCGCCCTGGGTGCGCCCCGGTACGAGGTTCGGCCGCTACGTCATCGTGAAGTTTCTTGGAGCGGGAGGGATGGGCGCCGTCTACAGCGCCTATGATCCCGCGCTCGATCGCAAGGTCGCGCTGAAGCTGATACGCCAGCAGCTCCTCTCCTCTGGTGTCGAGGAGGCCCGGAGCCGGCTGCTGCGCGAGGCGCAGGTCGCTGCGCGCTTGTCTCATGTCAACGTCGTCTCGGTCCACGATGTCGGCGTCGTCGGGGAACAGGCGTTCGTCGCCATGGAGCTCGTCGAGGGCGGGTCGCTCACCCGCTGGCTCGAGAAGGATCGCTCCTGGCGGGAGATCTGCGAGGTGTTTCTCGAGGCGGGGCGCGGCCTCGCCGCCGCCCATGCGGCGGGGGTCGTCCATCGCGACTTCAAGCCTGACAACGTCCTGGTGGGAGCGGGCGGCCGCATCCGCGTCGCCGACTTCGGGCTGGCGGCCTCTCCGGCAAGCCTTCACGGTGAGCGGCCGACGGGCGGCGGTACCATCGACAAGGGACGCTTCACTCTGGACGGGGCACTTCTCGGGACGCCCCTGTACATGGCGCCGGAGCAGATGGAGGGCAAGGCCGCCGATGCCAAGGCCGACCAGTTCGGCTTCTGTGTCGCCCTCTACGAAGCGTGGTATCGCCAGGGCCCTTTCGAGGGCTCCACGTTCGAGACGCTCCTGCGCGAGAAAGCCGCCGGGCACATCCGGGCGGA
>JACRCT010000415.1 GCA_016218885.1 Deltaproteobacteria bacterium
GCCAACACCTCCGCCGATGCCCATCCCTCGCCCGAGGCGCCGGTCGCCGCGCTCAAGGACCCCAAGAAGATCCTCGGCGACCTGCAGGGCAAGGAGCTGGAGGGCGTCAAGTATCGCCACGTCCTCAACGGCAAGAGCTGCCCGGTGATCCTCGGCGAGCACGTCACCGCGGAGAGCGGCACGGGCCTGGTCCACACCGCCCCCGGCCACGGCGCCGAGGACTACGACGTGGGCCGCAAGTACGGCCTGGAGACGCTGAGCCCGGTGGACGGGGCCGGCTGCTTCACCGAGGAGGCGGGCGAGTTCGCCGGCCAGGCCATCTTCGAGGCCAATCCGAAGATCGTGCAGAAGCTGGTGGAGCTCAAGGCGCTGCTCTCCGACCCGAAGGCGGAGATCTCCCACAGCTACCCCTGCTGCTGGCGCTGCAAGAAGCCGGTGATCTTCCGCGCCACCCCGCAGTGGTTCATCCCCATGGCGGTCAACGACCTGCGCCAGAAGGCGCTGGTCGAGGTGGACAAGGTCCGCTGGATCCCCAAGTGGGGCCGCGACCGCATCTTCGGGATGCTCGAGACGCGCCCCGACTGGTGCATCTCGCGCCAGCGCGTCTGGGGCGTGCCCATCCCCGTGCTGTACTGCGAGAAGTGCGACACCGAGCGGATCGACCCCCAGCTCATGGAGCGCGTCGCCCAGGCCTTCGAGAAGGAGGGCGCCGACGCCTGGTTCGCCCACGGCCCGGAGGCCTTCCTCGAGCCCGGGACCAAGTGCGCCAAGTGTGGCGGCACCTCCTTCCGCAAGGAGGAGGACATCCTCGACGTGTGGTTCGACTCTGGGGTGAGCTTCGCGGCGGTCTGCGAGCACCGCAAGCACCTGCAGCTGCCGGTGGACCTCTACCTCGAGGGCAGCGACCAGCACCGCGGCTGGTTCCACTCCTCGCTCTTGGCCTCGGTCGGCACCCGTGATCACGCGCCCTACAAGGCGGTGCTCACCCACGGGTTCGTGGTCGACGGCGAGGGCAAGAAGATGTCCAAGTCGGCGGGCAACTACGTGCCCTTCGACAAGGTGATCAAGGAGCAGGGCGCGGAGATCGCCCGGCTGTGGGTCGCCTCCTCGGACTACCGCGACGACATCCGCGCCTCCAAGGAGATCCTCGACAAGCTCTCCGACGGCTACCGCAAGATCCGCAACACGTTGCGCTACGCGTTGGGCAACCTCGCCGACTTCGACCCCGCGCAGGACTCGGTCAAGGTCGAGGAGCTGTTGCCCATCGACCGCTGGGCGCTGGCGCGGCTCAACCAGTTCGTGGCCAAGGTCCGCAAGGCCTACGACGACTACGAGTTCCACGTCGTCTACCACGCCGCGCTGGAGTTCTGCGCCGTGGACCTGTCCGCGGTCTACTTCGACGTCCTCAAGGATCGGCTCTACACCGCGGGGACGAAGTCGAAGGCCCGCCGCTCGGCGCAGACGGTGGTGCACGAGACGCTGATCGCGCTGCTGCAGCTGTTGGCGCCCATCACCTCCTTCACCTGCGACGAGGCGTGGGGCTTCTTGCCGCACAAGAAGGTGGACTCGGTCTTCCTGTCCGGGCTGCCGCAGGCGGTGACCCGGCCCGGCGACGAGAAGGTGCTGGCCGACTTCGACCAGCTGCTCGCGGTGCGCTCCGAGGTGCAGAAGGTGCTGGAGGTCGCGCGGCGCGACAAGCTCATCGGCTCCTCGCTGGAGGCCAAAGTGGTGCTCGCGCCCGAAGGCGAGCTCAAGAGCTTCCTCGAGGCCCACGCCGACGAGCTGCCGTCGCTCTTCATCGCCTCCCGGGTGGAGATCGTCGCCACGGCGCCGGCCGGAGCGAGCCGGGCCGAGGGGCAGCCGATGGCGGTGAAGATCGAGCGCGCGCCGGGGACCAAGTGCCCGCGGTGCTGGAACTACTCCGAGGCCATCGCGGCTGACGCCCCAGTCTGCCCCAAGTGTGCCGAGGCGCTGAAGGGCTGATGCGGCGCAAGTACGCCCTGCTCGCGCTGGTCTTCGGCCTGGTCGTGGTCTGCGACCAGGCCACGAAGTACCTCGCCGTCTCGCGGCTCACCAACGTCCTCGAGCTCAACGACCGGCGGACGTTGGTCGAGCGGGTCGGCGGGTTCCTGACTCTCAAGAACCTGGACAACGAGCCCGCGCGGCGCGACGGCGTCGATCACCGCAAGGGAGCGGTGGTGGTGGTACCGGGTTTCTGGAACCACAAGTACGTGGAGAACCCCGGCGCCGCCTGGGGCCTGCTCTCGAAGGTGGACGACCGCTGGCGGGTGCCCTTCTTCCATGTCATCAGCCTTCTGGCGATAGGGATCATCCTGGCCTTCTACCGGCGCCTGGAGGCCGACCAGCGGGTCATGGCCTTCGCGCTCTCGCTGGTGCTCGGGGGCGCGGTCGGCAACTACCTGGACCGGTTGGCGCGCAGCTACGTCATCGACTTCATCGATTGGCACTGGCGCGGCCGGTCCGACCTGCACTGGCCCACCTTCAACGTCGCCGACGCGGCGATCTGCGTGGGGGTCGTGCTCATGCTGGGCGAGACCCTCTTCGGACGCCGCCTGCTGATCGAGCCGGCGACAGCCCCGGCGCCCGGCCCTGCTGCGGCGCCTCCCAACCCTGATAGCCTGCCGTCCGCCGAGCCGAGTCCGCCGTCGCCCCAGGCCCCATCGACGCAGCTGCCCAGCGACGAGGGGCACAAGGCCTGAGGCCGGAAACCCGAAGAAGAAGCGAGCCAACCCGATGCTGCCCATCCTCTTCAAGATCGAGTTCACGACGCCGCTGATGCAGGTGATCGGCGTGCTGCTCAGCCTGGGGCTTCTGGCCTATGGCTTCTGGAGCGGCCGGCGCGGCGCTGACAAGCCCGAGAACGGGCTCTACCGCGGCCTGCCCTTCGCCTGCTTCGCGGCGCTGGTGGCGCTGGTGGGGGCGATCTATATGGGCCCGGCCTTCTCGCCCGGGGCGGCCCAGGTCATCAAGGTCCTCGTCTGGCTGTGCTCCGGCGCGCTGGTGGTCACCGCCGCGCTCTACGCCCGCAAGGTCGGGGAGAGCCCGGCGTTCTACGGCGGCATCGGGATGGTGGCGGGGGGGGCGGCCATCAAGTTCGGCCTCTACGACGGGGCCATCGGCCGCGGGCTGGGAGCCCCGCTGCACACCTACGGGCTGATGCTCGCCACCGCCTTCGTGGTCGCAGTCTGGATCGCCGCCCGCGAGATGCCCCGCGCCTTCCCGGAGATGGTCAAGGTGGACGGGAAGATGGAGCCCTACGGGCCCATCATGCGCGAGCACATGCTGGACCTGAGCTTCTACGTCCTGGTCTCGGCGATCATCGGCTCGCGCGTGCTGTTCGTGATCACCAAGTGGGACCAGTACGCCAAGAACCCCATGGACATCTTCTCCATCACCGGCGGGCTGGTCTTCTACGGCGGCTTCATCGGCGCGGCTCTGACCTCCTACTGGTACTGCAAGACGCACAAGCTCGACTTCCTGCGCATCGCCGACGTGGCCATCCCCTCGGTGGCCATCGGTCACGCCATCGGCCGCATCGGCTGCCTCTCGGCGGGCTGCTGCTGGGGCGGCATCGCCAAGGCCGGCTCGGCCATCGCCATCCGCTTCCCATCGGCCAAGAACCTGCCGTTCGGCGGCTTCGGCACCGACGCGCTGGCCTTCAGCGACCAGGCCAAGGACCACCGCTGGTACGACGTGCTCGGGCACCTCTACGACCACTCGGTCGAGGGAGCCCAGCGGATCAGCGAGGTGGCCAAGACCACTGGATACTCGGTGCCAGTCTACCCGACCCAGCTGATGGAGAGCTGCGGGGAGCTTTGCCTGTTCCTGCTCCTGCTGGTGGTGCGGCGATACAAGAAGTTCAACGGGCAGGTCCTGGCCACCTGGCTGATGTGCTACGCGGTGCTGCGCTTCACCATCGAGCTCTTCCGCGGCGACGACATCCGCAACTTCCTCTTCAAGTACCCCGACGCCATCCACCCAGTCATCCTCTCCACCAGCCAGACGATCTCGCTGGGGATCTTCCTGA
>JACRCT010000416.1 GCA_016218885.1 Deltaproteobacteria bacterium
AGCGGCAAGGTGCTCGTCCTTGTTCACGGCTCGTCGACCAGCGATCTGCACTGGGTCCGGAAAGGCCACGACCACGGAGCGGCGCTCGCCCGGGATCTCGGCTACACAGCCATCTACCTGCACTACAACACCGGGCTGCACATCTCGACCAATGGACGGGCATTCGCCGAGCACCTCGAGACGCTCGCTCAGCGGTGGCCCGTGCCGATCGACGAGCTGGCGATCGTCGGTCACAGCATGGGTGGACTGGTCGCACGCAGCGCCTGCCACGTTGCCACGGTCTCCGGCCAGCGCTGGAGGACGTTGCTGAAGAAGCTCGTCTTCCTTGGGTCCCCACATCACGGCACGCTGCTCGAGCGGGCCGGCAACATCCTGGGCGCCGCCATCGGGCTCAGCTCCTATTCGGCGGCCTTCGCGTCGCTCGGAAAGCTCCGGAGCGCTGGGATCACCGACCTGCGCCACGGCAACGTGCGCGACGAGGACTGTGTGGGGCGTGATCGGTTCACGATTGTGGATGGCCACGGGGACCCGCAGCGATCTGACTCTTCACGTCGGCGAGGTCTGATGGCGTAACGCGGTCAGGAAGTCGCAGGCTGGCGGCGCTGACGATAGCTTCGTCGGGCGGATGGCAAACGATGAGGGCCCGGGTCTGGACACCCGAGCCCTCCGGTCACATGCGGAGCAAACGACCGTGGTCTGGACTTGTGCCACGCTCCGTGGCGGGCGTCCAGAAACCGTCCCCTCCGCGGGGCGAGGCTGGACTGTGCACGCTGCGGTTGCTGCGACGAGGTGCCGCAGGAGCAGCTGAGGTGCGCCCAGTGCAGGAGGTTCTTCTTCGTCTGCACGCCGTGCTACCGGGGGCAGTCGTACTGCAGTCCAGCGTGCCGCGAGGAGAGCCAGGCCGCGATCGACCGCGAGAAGCAGCGGCGCTACCGGCAGACCCCTGCCGGGAGGCTGAACCACCAAGAGCGCTCGTGGGCCTACCGGGTGCGTCGCAGCGAAGCGGCTGCGATGGGCGTGGACTACCCGGGTTCCAGAAAACTTGACGACTCGCTTGATTGCCCGCCGCCGAGCGCACCGGCCGCGCTGATCTCCGGCGTGCCTGCGTGCGACGGCGGGAGTCAGGTCGATGAAGCAGCTGCACAGCCTTCCCCGGAGCCTTGCCGAGCCACCGGGACCGAGCGGACGTGCCCAGCAGTCCGCTGCGCGGTTTGCGGACGCTTGGGCCAGTACGTCGTCTTCGCGCACCGTCGGCGAGGACCGGACCGAGAGTCTCACCGCGCAGCCTTGCGAGGTGCGCGCCGTGCACGCGGGCCGCCGCAGGAAGCACGGCGGTGAGACGGGAGGTGGCCGATGACCGTCTCCCAGGAGGTCGAGAGCGAGATCCGGGTGCTGCACTTCGGCGAGCACCTGCCGGTGGGGACGATTGCCGCGCAGCTCGGCGTGCACCACGAGGTCGTCGAGCGCGTCCTCGGGATGCAGGAGCCTCGCCCGCCAGCGGCGCCGCGCGAGCGGCTCGTCGAGCCCTACCGCGACTTCATCGACGAGACCCTGAAGCGCTACCCACGGTTGGTCTCCACGCGCTTGCACGACATGCTCAAGGCCCGCGGCTTCCAGGGCTCGCAGCGCACGCTGCGCCGGTACGTCGAGGGAGTGCGCCCCGCTCCGACCCACGAGGCCTTCCTGCGCCTCTCGCCGCTCATCGGCGAGCAAGCCCAGGTGGACTGGGCGCACGTGAGCGAGATCGCCGTGCCCGGCGGCAGCCGCGCCCTCTGGCTCTTCGTGATGGTCCTCGCCTGGTCCCGGGCGCTCTGGGCCGAATTCGTCCTCGACCTCACGGTCTGGTCGCTCCTGCGCTCGCTCAGCCGCGCCTGCGCCTATTTCGAGGGCACACCGCGCGAGTGGCTCTTCGACAACCCAAAGACCGTCGTCCTCGAGAGGCACGGCACCGCCGCGCGCTTCCACCCGCTGCTGCTCGATCTGTCCGGCAGCCATGCCGCGAGGCTGCGATTGTGCAACGTGCGCCGCGGCAACGAGAAGGGGCGCGTCGAGCGACAGATCCGCTACCTGCGCGAGCGCTTCCTTGCGGCGCGCACGATCCGCAGCGTCGAGCAGGGCAACCGCGAGCTGCACGTCTTCCTCGACGAGATCGCGCTGCCGCGTCCCCACCCGACGCTGCCCGGCCGGACCGTGCGCGACTGCCTCGCCGAGGAGCGCGCTCGACTGTTGCCGCTGCCGGCGCATCCGGCCTGCACCGATCAGGTCGTGCCCGTCGTGGTGGACAAGACGGCCTTCTGCCGCTTCGACACCAACTCTTACTCGGTCCCGCCCCAATACGTGCGCAAGACGCTGACGCTGGCAGCGGACGACAAGGAGGTGCGCCTCGTCGAGGGCTCGACCTTGGTCGCGCGTCACCGGCGGTGCTGGGGCCGGCGCCAGATCATCGAGGCTCCCGAGCACCGCGAGGCGCTGCTCGCGCTCAAGCAGGTTGCCCAGGAGCCCAAGGGACGCGACCGCCTGCGTGCCGCCGTCCCGGGCGTCGACGCCCTCTACGAGCGCTGGGTCGAGGTCGGCCGCAACCTCGGCTCGATGACCGCGCGCACCCTCAAGCTGCTCGACCTCTACGGCGCCGAGCTGCTCGCCGCCGCGGTGGCCCAGGTGCTCGAGCGCGGTCTGCACGACCCCGGCGCCCTGGCATCGCTGTGCGAGCAGCGGCGCCGCGCCCAGAGCGCCCCTGTCCCGCTCGACCTCCCGCTCGCCGGGCACGTCCACGACCGCGAGGTCATCCCCCACGTCCTGGAGACCTACGATGAAAAGCCCTGACGACCTCCTCGACGGCCTCAAGGCACTAGGCGTCCGCGCAGCCTCCGACGCCCTGCACGCCCTGCTGGCGCACCTGACCAAGTCGCGCGCCTCGCCGGCCGAGTGCTTCGAGCAACTCGTCGCCCTCGAGCGCCGCGAGCGCGACGACCGCAACCTCGCGCGCCGCACCAAGATGGCCACGCTCGGCGGCTTCCAGGCCCTCGACCGCTTCGACTGGAACCACCCGCGCTCCATCGACCGCGCACTCTACGAGGAGCTGCTCGAGCTCGGCTTCCTTGAGCACGGCGAGAACGTCCTCTTC
Source organism: Deltaproteobacteria bacterium (assembly GCA_016218885.1). Taxonomy (GTDB): domain Bacteria; phylum Myxococcota; class Myxococcia; order Myxococcales; family UBA5297; genus JACRCT01. Next base: position 3,125 of record JACRCT010000416.1, read on the forward strand.
CGCGGCCAGAGCGGCGTCGGCAAGACCAACCTCGGGCAGAACCTCGCCCAGGTCGCGCTGCTCAAGGGCCATACGGTCCGCTTCACCACGCTGGCCGCGGCTCTAGCCGATCTCTCGCGCCAGGAGTCGCTGCCCGCGCTCGAGCGTCGGCTGCGCCGCTACACCGGCGTGGACCTGCTCGTCCTCGACGAGCTCGGCTACCTGCCCTGCGACAGCCGCTCCGCCGACCTGCTCTTCACCATCGTCAGCCGCAGGCACGAGCGGCGCTCCACCGTCGTCACCACCAACCTCGCTTACAAGCAGTGGGGCACCGTCTTTCCCGGCGCAGCCTGCGTCGCTGCGCTGGTGGACCGCTTCGCGCAGCACTGCCACGTCGTGGACATCGACGCCGACTCCTGGCGCCACCGCGAGGCGGCCGACCGGGCCTCGCGCAAGCCGAAGCGCTGATTGCCCTGCATCCCTTCAGCCCTCCCGGTCGCGGCCGTCGTGCCGTGGCCGGGCTTTCCTTTCTCGACCCCATGCCCAACCAACTCACGCTGCCAATGCCCGACCTCCCCGAGAACGACCCCAAGGCCCGCAAGCGAACGCCGGAGCAAGCCTGGCTCGCCTGGGCCGCGTCCGAGTGGACGCGCTTCCACGGCGCACCGATGACGGTCCGCTGGGCTCGCGACCTCACGCTGGTGCGCCCGCTGCTGCGGCTCCACGGCGAGCAGGAACTCATGCTCCGCTGGACCGGCTACCTCGCCACGATGGACGAGTACTTCGCGCGCCGCGGCTGGGACGTCCCGTCCTTCTCCGCCGCCATCGACCGCTACCGTGGCAGCAGAGACATCGTGCCGATCGTCCGCCGCCAGCAACTACTCGAGGCCGACGCCAACGACCGCGACCCGCTCACCGGGGTCAGCCTGCGGCGCCGCTGACCGCTGCAGACGTCCCTCGCGCCCACCCCTCGCCGACACGATGGCCGAACTCAGGCGGAAACTCGTGGCCGGCTACACACGCTCGGTAGGGACCGCCGTCAGCCTCTCCCGCTGCCCGAAGGCGTCGAGTGCTTCGCGGCGGCCGGTTCGACGACACGCACCGCGGGCGGAAAGCTCCGGGGCGACGGCCTGGTCTCGGTTGACAGCGCGCTCGGGCGCCATCGGAAGCCTGAGCTGACGCTCGCGTTCCCTCGTGCTCACCAGTGGGTGGGCTTGGGGGTGAGCCACCTCGACCTGCTCAGCAGTCCCGAGACATACGAGGTGCTCAAGCGCTGGCTGGGCTCGTGAACCGGCCCTACTCCTCGACGAAGGTCGCCTTCACCCTGCAGAGCTGAAGCGACGAGCCGAGCACTCGCCCGGTCTCCAGCATGAAGATCTTGCCCAGGACCGAGATGTACCGCAGGCCCAGCGCGGCGGCTCGGTCAGCCACCGTGGCGAGGAGGCCCTCGCCGATCAGGACATCTTCCCTCTTCAACGTGAGAGTGATCATCGGTTGCGTGCTCCCCTTGGGCCCGAGCCGCTTGCTCGGCCTCCTGCACTTCGTCTCGTTCCAGGCCTCGGAAGTCGTGGGCCCAGCGCTTCTTCTGGTCGTCCACGTCCTTCTGCCAGTAGCCCCAGGCGATCCTGGTCGCGAGCTGCCGCTGGTGCCTGATGTTCACGACCACTCCCAGGCGCCTGCGAGGAGCCTGGCAGCGACACGATGAGTGCGCGTTACACCAGGCTGGCGGGTTGGCCTGCATTCAAGCTGTGGATGCCGACCCTCCGGTGCCGCGAGACATTCTCCTTCTGCCAACTCGATTCGGGCCAGCTCCCTCGTCCGCTTCTTGTCC
>JACRCT010000424.1 GCA_016218885.1 Deltaproteobacteria bacterium
CGAGCGTCGTCAGCGGAACGACCTCTTTCCTGGTTGGCCTCTGGGGAACCGGCGCGAGCGACGTTTGGGCTTTCGACTTGGCGGGGACCATCCTGCATTGGGACGGGAACGCCTGGTCGTATATCGCAAGCGGCACGGCCAACGCCGTGAGAGGCATGTGGGGAAGCGGGCCTGACGACGTTTGGGCCGTAGGAGACTCCGGTACGATCCTGCACTGGGACGGAAGCAGCTGGTCCAGCATCGCGAGCCCGACGACCACGCCTCTCAATGGCGTGTGGGGGAGCGGGCCGAGCGACCTGTGGGCGGTCGGATGGAGCGGGGTGATTCTTCACTGGGACGGGAGCACCTGGTCCACCAGCCCGAGCGGAACGACTTCCTCGTTCTTAGCGGTTTCGGGGAGCGGCCCGAGCGACGTCTGGGCTGTGGGAGTCTCAGGGCTCATCCGGCACTGGGATGGCACGACGTGGTCGGCGAAGGCGAGCGGCAGCTCCGAGCAGCTCTATGGGAGCAGGGCGAACGGAGCGAGCGACGTCTGGGCGGTTGGAACTCGTGGCGCTCTCTTGCACTGGAACGGGACCGCCTGGTCGAACACCGCTACGGGTCCTACCAACAATCTCTACGGAGTCTGGGGAAGCGGGGCGAGCGATGTCTGGGCCGTCGGTCTCAGCGGAATGGTCCTGCGGTGGAACGGAAGCACCTGGTCGCGCATCACCGGGAACGGTTCCCATTTCAATAAGGTCTGGGGAAGCGGGCCGAATGATGTCTGGCTCGTCGGCCTGTACGGCGCCATCGTGCGCTGGAACGGCGCCACGCTCTCGACCGTCGCGAGCGAGACGAGCGCGACCCTCCAGGGCATCTGGGGGAGCGGACCCAACGACGTCTGGGTCGTCGGGAGCGGGGGCACGATCCTCCATTGGAACGGGAGCACCTGGTCGAGCGCCACGAGCGGGACGACGAGAGATCTCAACGACGTGTGGGGAAGCGGCTCGAGCGACGTCTGGGCCGTCGGCGCCTCCGGCACGACCCTGCGCTGGAACGGAAGCGCGTGGTCGAGCATCTCCAGCGGTTCCACGCAGGATCTCGAAGGAGTCTGGGGAAGCGCTGCCACGGACGTCTGGAGCGCCGGGAGGAGCGGGAGGATCCTCCGCTGGAGCGGAAGCGCTTGGTCGGTTGTCGCGAGCGGAACCACCCATGATCTCAGGAGCGTCTGGGGAACCACCGGAAGCGACGCCTGGGTTGCCGGCGCGTCCGGCACGACCCTGCGCTGGAACGGGAGCTCCTGGACCAGCGTCGTGAGCGGAACGGACGGCGCCCTCCACGCAGTCTGGGCCCACGGGGGAGGCGAAGCCTGGGCAGTCGGGCTGGGTGGCACGCTCCTCCACTGGATACCTTGAGGCGGTTCTCGTGCGGGCGACCTGAAGAGGTCGTGGCGCTGCCACTTGCCGCGCCTGGTCTCGCTTGGGCAACGTTGCCCAGGTGGACCTCTCACGCTCCTTCGCCAAGCGAATACGTGTGACCAGGCTGCTCAAGGTTTGTGCGATGTTGGAGCTCTACAGGTGAAATCCCTGCTAGAGTTCGCATCAACCAAACTTGATAGGGAGGAGCGCCGATGCCATCGGTCACCAGACCTGGAACGCATCCACGAGCCCAGACACGCCCGCCTCAATCGAGCACAGAGGCGGCCGGCGCGCGGCGAGAGACCGGCCAGGCGACGACGGAAGTCGCGGTGCCCAACCGACCCACCGCGCCTCCCGCGGACTCATTCGCACCAGCATCTGCCGGACCCGTGGTCGACATCTCCGGCGCCTCAGCGCCCGCGATGGGTAGCGAGACGAACGTGCTCGAGTTCCAGTCGGTCGCGCTGGGCGCAGACGGGCGCGGGCCGCTGATCGCCTTGGACCTCCCCGTGGACGTGCGGAGTGTCCTGGTCGAGATGAAGGGCAAGGATGGCACCTACTACCTCGTGGACCGCCTCGAGGGTCCGGATGGGACCGAGCTGGTACGGCCCTCGGCCAGCTCCGAGAACGCCGTGGAGGGCCCGTTCTCCAGCCCGAATCGATCGAGCGCGACGCTGTCGGGAACGGGCGCGCTGCTCGTACCCAACACCGATACCGGGACGATCGGTCCGGGCCGCTGGCAGTTTGGCGTGCAGGGCTATCGCTTGTGTGAGAGTGGAACGTTGCCAGCGGACGGCACCGTGGACGTCAAGGTCCACATTCAGTGCGGCAAGCCGTTGGCCCGTGGAAAGATCGACCTCCAAGTGAACATCCCCGCCATCCATGGGTGGAAGGCAGCCGATGCCGAAGGGAACCAGTACCTCGCCCAAGTCCTGAGCTCAGCCCGCGAGCATCTGAAGCGCGCCGGGCTCGACATCGGCAAGCTCACCTTCCGCGACATCGATGCGAGCTTCGCCACCGCTAGCGACTACGCGCTCCCAGAGGGTATGGGCGCCTGTGCTCCGGAGGAGCTGTTCAAGCAGAGCGACTCTTCTGGAGCGTTGAGCGTCTTCCTCCTTAAGAACCTCTATGTCGCGGGCAATCAGGTGGGCGGGCTGAGCGGAGGCATCCCGGGCCCAGCCAGCCCGAGCACCTCGGCCAGCGGCGTGGCGGTCTCCTTGGACCCGAGCTATCGCGACCCAAAAGAGGTTGGCAAGAGCCTCGCGCACGAGATTGGGCACTATCTGGGGCTCAGTCACACGTTCGAGGCCGACCTCAGTATGAACGATGCCATCACGGACACGCCGGAAGGAACGGCTGGGCGTCGGAATCTGATGTACTTCGAAGGCCCGCTCCAACGTGACGTCGCCAGGCTGGATCTGAGCGCTGGCCAGGCGCGCGTCGTGCTCAGTCATCCCCTGGTTCACCGCTAGATAGGCGAAGCTCAGCAGCGGAATCCTCCGCCCACCGCGAGCGTCAGCCCCACCGCCAGGCGACGACTCCCTCTTCCCAGCGCCCGCGCCCAACCCAGGCAATGAGGGGGGTGGTCCAGCCAAGCGGACCAGCTGTCGTGATGGCGCCGCGGGGAACCTCAGCAGGGATCGGGCTCGTCGTCTTCATCGAGCGGGCGGCGCGAGGGGTCGCTGATCTCGCCGGCGATGGTGCCCCCGCATCTGGGGCAGGCGAGCATGCTGGGCTCCAGGTCGCCGTTGCACTCCGGGTCCGAGCAGTAGTCCCACCGGGCTCGCAGGCCCCAGGCCCACCCGGCAGCGATGCACACGGCTGCCGCGATCGCGGCAGGCAGCGACTGGCCCAGCGCCCTCATCGATAGCAGCCCGACAACCGCGCCGACCAGCAGGCCGAAGAGGGAGTAGGGGACGGCCTTGCTCCGGCGAACCCGGTATCCTGCTCGAGGTCTTCAACCGGCTTCGTGCCCCCTTCGCTGCTCTCTCGAATGGAGGTTCTATGCTTCGCGTCGTTCCGCTCCTTGTGGCCCTGCTCGTCTTGGTGACCGGGTGCCCTAGGGAGGAGGAAGCGAGCGTCGCCGACTCGGGAGTCGAGGCGACCGACGCCGGCCCCGGCTCGGTGGACGCCGCCGCGGCGCTGACGTGCCGGTCCGGCTATGCCCCCGTCGGAGAGCGGTGCGACCCGGTGCTGCCGGCGGCGGCCTGTCCCCCCAACTCCAGACCGTCGCTCGGGTCCGCCGACTGCGTGCCGGTGGGGTGGACGAGCTGTCCGCAGGGGTTCGCGACCGCGCCTTCGGGGTGGGGCTGTGACTCGCGGTTGCCTACGGACCTTTGCGCCGAGGCGTCGATGGAAGCGATCGGGAGCCCGAGCTGCGTCCCCGTCGGCGATTGTTCGACGCCATTTCCCCCTTCCGACGCGACCCACTACGTCGACCATTCCCTCGGCGCGGACCAGGTCGATTCCACTCATTTCCAGACCATCTCCGCGGCGCTCTCCGCCGCGCCGGCCGGCGCCCACATCGCCGTCTACCCGGGCACCTACGCCGAAGGGCTCGCCCCCAAGCGAAACGTGAAGATCACCGGCAAGTGCGCCTCCCAGGTGCGGGTGGACGGCTCGCAGCTGCACGCTCCGGGCGTGTCGGTGCCCTCGGCCATCCGAGTGGAGGTCTCCGGGCTGGCGCTCCTGGGGCACTGGTACGGCGCCAGCGCCATTGCCAAGGCCCAGGTCATCCTGCGCGACATGCTCATCGAGGGTGCCCGAGAGGCGGGGGTCTTCCTGCAGGGCGTCGGGACCCGGATCGACCTGGAAGGATCGGTGATCCGCGGCACAGTGGGCGAGGACGGGAAGAACTTCGGCTATGGCCTGTCGGTCAACGCGGGAGGCACGCTCACCTTGCTGCGCAGCGCGGTGGTCGCCAACAGCCGCCTGGGCTTGTACGCCGCGGGGGCGCGGACCCGGCTCGAGCTCACCGATTCGGTCATCCGCGGCACTCTTCCGGCCCCCGAGGCGGCGGTCGATGGGGGAGAGCTAGGCATCGGTCTGCATCTGCTCGACAAGGCCCAGGTCGAGATCCAGCGCTGCTTGTTCGCCGACAACCGCGACATGGCCATCAACAGCTGGGGAGCGACGGTGCGCGTCGCCAACTCCGTCGTTCGCGGTACCCGCTCACGCCCCGGCGGCGAGACCGGGGTCGGGCTCTCGGTGCTGCAGGCGGGGACCTTGGAGCTGGTCAGCTCCCTGGTCAGCGACAACCGATCTTTTGGGATCTCGGTCGAGGCGCTCGGTTCCAGCGTGAAGGTGTCGGACTCCGTCGTGGAGGGCACGACGAGCGCCGGGCAGTGGGGTACGGCAGGGGTGCACGCGGCCGACGGGGCCCAGGTTCAGCTGCTGCGCACCGCGGTGGTCGGCAACCAGGGGGCGGCGTTGTCCGCTTTTGAAGCTGGAACGACAGTGAGCGTGGAGGCCTCGCTGTTTCGGGCCACGACGCCCGATGGCAAGGACGCCTTCGGCCGGGGCATCGACGCCGAAGACGCCGCCTGCCTGACGGTGCATGACGCGGCCATCGTCGAGAGCACCGGCATCGGCCTGTTCCTGCAGACCGCCGCGCCCCTGACGCCCTGCGAGGCTGTGGTGAGCGGGCTGCTGGTGCTCGACTCCTCGCCGACGGACACCGGAAGGCGCGCTCGCGGCGTGTCGGTGCAGCGCGGCCTGCTCCGCCTCGAAGACAGCGTGCTGCTCTCCCGCTGGGAGGTGGCCCTGTTCGTCAACGGGGAGCCGTCGATCGTGCGAGTCAGCCGCACCCTTCTGCGGGCCCAACCCGACGACCCCGGCGTGCTGGGGCACCTGCTGGTGGCCCACGCCCCGAGCGAGATCCATCTGACCGACTGCGACGTTCGCGACAGCCCCGGCGCGGGGCTCGCGTTCGCCGGAGGGAGCGGGGTCGTGGTCCGGGGCTCGCTGACCGACAACGTGGTCGCCCTCGAAGCGCTGCGCGGCAGCTCGCTGGTCGAGGTCGACGCGCCCTCGGAGCAGCCGCCTCCCTTCACCATCCAGATCTCGCGGGAGACCCGGTTCAACAACAACGGGACGATGGTCGGCCTTGGGAACCTCCCGTTGCCCGAGCCTCTGTGACGCTGCGCTCCTTCGTCGAGGACAGCATTCCGCGCGAGAAGCTGGAAGGGCTCGCCTTGCCGGCCGAGGTTTCGACGCTCTTGAGAGAGCCACCGCTCAACAGCGCCTGGATCCCCGAGGTGAGCACCTGGGCAACACTGCTCGCCATCCGAGACCTGCTCGGCTTCGATGACGGTGCCTGGCTGGCATGGTTCGAGCCCAGGAACCGTCAGGCGCTCACCAATCCGGTGCTGCGGCTGGTGATGAACTTCAGCTCACCGGAGGTCCTTCTGCCGCTGAGCCAGGCCTATTGGGCCATGACCCACAAGGGCTCGAAGCTGACCATCGTTGAGAGAGCCAGCCACGCGTTGACGCTCGCGCTCGAATACCCTCCCGGGCTGTTCGATAGGGAGGTGGCAAGCACCCTGACGGTGTCGTTCTCCGTACCGCTCAGGCTCTCACGCGCGAGGTCCGCGACCGTCACGCTGAAGAGCTGGGCGCCGACACACTCCATGTTCCAGGCGGAGTGGGAGTAGCCATCGGCGACCCCGCCTGCTCGGGTTCCCGGATCCGCCCCGGGCCCACCATGGCCTGCAGGGTCCCAAGGGCCAAGCGGAAGGACGCTTCACGGCTATGACAAAGATCCTGATGGCGGCTCATCCGACGGCCGGGCACACCAATGGGCTGCGGGCCATTGCCGCCAGGCTCCTCGAGATGGGGCACGAGGTCGCGTTCGCGATAACACGCCTCCCCATTCCCTTCGCGGAGCACTGGCCGGAGCCGATGCGGACGGCCGCCGGTCTCCCGCAGGCGATTGCTCGCGACGGGTTGCGGCTGGTCCCGCTGAGGGCGTCGCCGGCGGTGCTCTGGTATGGCCTCCGGCTGCCGAGGGCACGCGGCTTCAAAGAGCTGAACCTCGCCTTGCGCCTGTTCACCTCGGGCATCGATGCTCAGGCGCGGCGGATAGCCGATGAGGTGAAGGCGAGCGACATCGACGTCGTGGTCGGCGACTACCTGATGCCGGGGGCTTGGCTCGGCGCGCGGCTTGCCGGCCGGCCTTTCGTCGCGCTCTACCACTCCGGGCTCCCTTTCGCGGTCGAAGGCGCTGCTCCCTTTGGCAGCAGCTTGCCCGACGATGCACCACGCGACGAGGCGTGGATGCGAGACGAAGAGGAGGCGAGGGCGCTCGGGCACGTGTTCGATGAGCGCCTGGCGCGGGCAGCAGCCAGGCTCGGAGCTCGTCTCGCGTTCGAAGGATTCATGGCTGCCCCCGTGTCAGAGGATCTCAACCTCCTCGCGACGACGGCCGAGCTCGAGCCGGGTCTGCGGCCTTTGCGCGGTCGGTTCGAGATGACAGGTCCGTGCCTGCCCCGGGCCAGCAACGCCGACCAGGCATCTCCCGCGCTCGACGTGATTCGGCCTGGAACCAGGTACGTCTACGTTTCGCTTGGAACCGTCTTCAATGGGCAGCCACGTGTCTTCGACACCATCCTCGAAGGGCTGGCGCGGCACGATGTCCAGGTCATTCTGAGCGGCGGGGAGAGCTACGAGCACCTCAAGGCACGCGTCGGTCCGAAGGCCGCCCACGTATTCCAACGAGTCCCGCAGGTGCCGCTGCTCCGGAAGGTAGACTTCGTCGTGACTCACGGCGGGAACAACACCGTGCAGGAGACCCTCGCAGCCGGCCGGCCGATGGTCGTCGTGCCGTTTGGCGGTGACCAACTCGCCAATGCGCGGCGAGTCCAGCGGCTGGGAGTCGGCGTGGCGGTGTTGCCAGCCATTCTGGAAGCAGGAGCGATCGCCGAGGCGTTTGCCAGAGTCTCGGAGGCGGACGTCGTCGAGCGCGCGAAGCGCCTGGCGAGCTCGCTCCAGGGAGTCGACGGCGCGGATCGGGCGGCGCACGCAGTGCTGCGCCTCGTGTCAGGAGGGTCGGTGTCCACCGAGCACCACCTGCCCAAAGCTCGATCTGGATCCGGCGGAGCGTCCTAGCCCCCATGGCGGCCGGTGAGGCGTGGTCGGCTTTCAAGAGGGAACGACGGTGAGCGTGGAGGCCTCGCTGCTCCCGGCCGCGCCGCCCGATGCCATGACGGTTGGGCCGGGGCATCGGGACGCTTTCCCTAGCAACGGCGGCCACTTGTCCTCCCGGCGCCGCCCTCTCGGTGCGCAGCCGAGCTGCTGGCCGGCCCAGCTCTTGGTCCGGGGCTCGTCCAGGTAGCTTTCCCCTGGCGGGCAGCCACGTCTCGAAGGTTCGGGAGTTGCAGAGGTCCACGCCAACCATCGAGCAAACCTCAGCTCCTCTCTAGGTCCGGGAGAGCTTTCGGTGGTGCCAGTGGAGAGTGCAGCGACTCGAAGGGCGCGAAGGGAATTCCCGATGAAGATCAACAAGGTCCGTGCGCTGCGTGGTCCCAATTTCTGGTCTCGGAAGACCGCCCTCGAGGCTTCGGTGGCCATTGGCGCCGAGGAGTTGGCCACCACCGGGCTCGCAGCCTTCATCGGGCGAGTTGTGGATCTGTTCCCCACCTTGAAAAGCTCACTGGGTGAGATTTCCCCAGTCGCCACCACGGCCGATCGGCTGGCCCGGGTCATCGAGCGCGTCGCTCTCAAGCTGCAGTCCGAGGCCGGCTGCTTGGTGGGGTTCAGCCGGTCTGCGCCCAATGGTGATCCCGGCACGTACCTGGTCGTCGTGGAGTACCGCGAGGAGGAGGTCGGCCGCCTGGCTATCGAGACCGCCTTCGAGGTGGTGCAAGCGGCGCTCGCCGGCAGGCCCTTCGACGTCGCCGGGGCCATCAAGAAGCTCCGCTCGCTCGACGAGCAGATTCGCCTTGGCCCGAGCACCGGCTCCATCGTCCGCGCCGCGCAGAACCGAGGCATCCCCACCCACCGGCTCAACGACGGCAGCCTGGTCCAGCTCGGCTGGGGCGCCAAGCAGCGGCGGATCTGGGCGGCCGAGACCGACCGCACCAGCGCCATCGCCGAGTCGATCGCCCAGGACAAGGAGCTCACCAAGTCGCTGCTGAGCGCGGTCGGGGTTCCGGTTCCCAAGGGCCGGACGGTCACCGACGCCGAGGATGCCTGGGCTGCTGCGCAGGAGCTGGGGCTGCCGGTGGTCGTCAAGCCTCGCGACGGCAACCAGGGCCGGGGCGTCGCGGTGAACCTGGGCAACAGGGAGCAGGTCACCGCCGCCTACGCCGCTGCCCGCCAGGAAAGCAGAAGCATCCTCGTCGAGCAGTTCGTGCCCGGCGCCGATCACCGCCTGCTCGTCATCGGTGGTCGGGTCGTGGCCGCCGCTCGCCGCGAGCCGCCCCACGTCTTCGGCGACGGCGTCCTCAGCGTCAAGCAGCTGGTGGAGAAGGAGAACCTGGATCCGCGGCGCGGCGAGGACCACGCCACCTCCCTCAGCAAGATCCCCATCGACGCCATCGCCAAGGCCGTGCTCGCCGAGCAGCGCCTCACCGAGGACTCGATCCCTCCCAAGGGAGAGAAGGTCCTGCTGCGCCGCAATGCCAATCTTTCGACCGGCGGGTCGGCCGACGACGTGACCGACGAGGTCGACCCCGAGCTCGCCGAGCGCGCGGTCGACGCGGCGCGGGTGGTGGGCCTGGACATCGCCGGCGTGGACATCGTCTGCCGCGACATCAGCCGCACGCTGGAGGAGCAGGGGGGAGCGCTGGTGGAGGTCAACGCCGCGCCCGGCCTGCGCATGCACCTCGAGCCGTCCAAGGGCAAGGGCCGGCCGGTGGGCGAAGCCATCGTCTCCACGCTCTTCCCCGAAGGCGACGACGGGCGCATCCCGGTGGTCTCGGTCTCGGGCAACAACGGCAAGACCACCACCGTGCGGCTCATCGCGCACCTGCTCAAGAGGCAGGGAAAGCGGGTGGGGCTGACCTGCACCGACGGCATCTTCGTGGACGAGCGGCGCATCGACACCGGCGACTGCAGCGGGCCCAAGAGCGCGCGCGCGGTGCTGGCCCATCCCCGGGTGGAGGCGGCGGTCCTCGAGACCGCGCGCGGAGGCATCCTCCGCGAAGGGCTGGGCTTCGATCGCTGCGACGTGGCGGTGGTGACCAACATCGGCCTCGGCGATCACCTGGGCCTCAACGGCATCGACACCGCCGAGCAGCTCGCGGCGGTCAAGCGCGTCACCGTCGAGAACGTCGCGCCGCAGGGCTCGGCGGTCCTCAATGCCGCCGACCCGCTCACCGCCGCCATGGCCAGCAAGTGCCCGGGGTCGGTGATCTTCTTCGCCCACGACGCCTCCAACGCCGTGCTGGCGGCGCACCGCGCCCAGGGCGGGCGGGTGCTGTTCGTCCAGGGCGGGGCCCTGGTGGCGGCCGAGGGTGAGAAGGAGCAGCGCCTGGAGCTGGCCGCGGTGCCCATCACCCGAGCCGGGCGCGTGCGCTTCGAGGTGGAGAACGCCATGGCCGCCGTCGGCGCCGCCTGGGCGCTCGGCGTGGCCTGGGAGATCATCCGCGCCGGCCTGGCGAGCTTCGACAGCGACGTGCGGCGCACCCCCGGCCGCTTCAACCTGCTCACCTACCGCGGGGCGACGCTGGTGGTCGACTACGGCCACAACGCCGACGCGCTCCTGGCGCTCGTCGACGCCATCGGACGTATCCCCCACCACCGGCGCCACGTGGTGGTCAGCGCCGCCGGGGATCGCCGCGACAGCGACATCGTCGGCCTGGGGCGCATCCTCGGCGACGCCGTGGACGAGGCGGTGCTCTTCGAGGACGCCTGCAACCGCGGCCGGTCCGACGGCGAGATCATGCGGCTGCTTCGAGAGGGGATGGCGACGTCGAAGCGGGTCAGCGAGATCTGCGAGATCAAGGGAGAGCTTTTGGCCATCGAGGGCTGCCTTGCCAAGCTGCGCCCGGGCGACCTGGCGCTGGTGCTCATCGATCAGGTCGAGGAGTCGCTTGCCTTCATCGAGCGGCTCATCGCCACCGATTCCGGGCGCTCCGAGTCTGCCACCACCGCCCAGAGCTCCGGCTCGGCCTCCATGAGCGTCCCCAGCCGCCAGGTGGCTTGATGGGCGGCGGCATCGCGAGCTGACGTGCTCGAGCGAGTGGGCTCGCGGAGGATTCCGCGAGCACGCCGCTCACCCTGCCTGACGTTCCAACATCCTCTTCGGATCCTGGCGCGAGTGAGGCGCAAGCAGGCTGTCTTCGTAGTGCCTGGCGATATAGCCGGCCACCTCGGTTCGATTGGGCTCGAAGCAGTGTTCAAACCACCAATCGAAGTACAGCTTGCGCCATAGATCCGCGAAGCCTTTGTACTCCTGGCCGAGTCGAGTCACCCGGCTGAGCAGGTTCAGGAACTTGTCGAGGTTGTCGATGAGGTCCATCTCCTGGACAGACAGCGGCGCGTCCTTCGAGCGTTTGTCCAAGGCATTGGCCAGCTCCACGTAGGCCGAGTCATAGGCGATGCACTTTCGGATTCGCTGAAAGTCCGGATCGCTCCAGAACGAGCTGTGGACGGCATTGAAAGTATCGAGCCACGACTTCTTCTTCTGGTGTCCACTGAAGAAGACGGCGATGCCCGCGCCAAGGCAGGCGCCAAGCAAGGCGACGACAGGCGACAGGGTTTGGATCCAGGAGATCTCCTTCATGGCTCACCTCGACTCTGGCGCTGCCTCGGTGGTCGCTTGGACGTCCCTGCTCTGCCGGGCACCAGCTGGGCGCTCGTGAGCCCGTTTGCGCGCGTAGCATACGCTTCGAATGACCGAGAGCGAAGGTGGGCATCGCGAAAGCCCCAACCATTCAAATCGGAGCTCTCCCAGTTCGCACCATGAGGAGACCGCGCGCTCGAGCGCTGCCAGGTCGACGCCCGGCCCCTCGCAAGGCGAGCCTGCACCTTGGAAGGGTTTGCGCTAGTCTTCGGGGCATCATTGCTCCAGCGCGCATCGACCGGCCTGAGATACGACCATGATCAGCGCTGCCCTTGTCTAGTTCATGGCCACGCCCCGAGTGCAGACCGTGCAGGCGCAGCAGGAGGATGCGGGCGAGCGGCTCGATCGCTTCCTCGCGAGCAAGGTGCCAGGCCTCACGCTCGAGCGCGCGCGCCAGCTTGCAGACGAAGGGCGGGTGCGCATCCGCGGCAAGACGGCGAGCTTCAAGCGCAAGCTTTGGGGCAACGAGCTCATCGAGCTGGACCTGCCGGGGCCCGAGCCGGTGCACGTCGCGACCGACGCGCCCGAGGTGCCGTTGCTCTACGCCGACGCGGATCTGGTCGTGGTGGATAAGCCCGCCGGGCTGGTTGTCGAGAGCGAAGGCAAGGGCCGCTCGGTCGCGGAGATCGTCGGCGCGCGCCTGGGTGGCTGCGAGGTGGCCGGCGTGGCTGCCCCCGGAGTTGTGCACCGTCTGGATCGCGAGACCAGCGGCTGCCTCGCGCTTGCCCGGACCGACGCCGCGTGGGCGGCGCTCGAAGCCGCCTTCCAGTCCAAGCGCATCCAGAAGCGCTACCTCGCGCTCGTCCTCGGCGAGCCGCCGGACAGCTTGCGCCTCGAGGGACCCTACGGCCGCGATCCTGCCGATCCACGGCGCTTCACCACCCGAGCTCGCTCGGCGCGCCGAGCCGCCCTCTCCTTCAAGGTCGAGGAGCGGTTCCCGGGTGCGGCGCTCCTCGAGGTGGCGCTGGAGACGGGGCGAACGCACCAGATCCGCGTCCAGCTCTCCGAGGCAGGCTTCCCTGTCCTGGCCGATGCTCTCTACGGACAGGATGCGGCGCGTCATCATCCAGCGGCGCAGATGATCGGTCGCCAGGCCCTCCACGCCGTTCGCCTGCAGCTGCCTGCTCCTTCGGGAACCGAGGTGGCCGTCGAGGCGCCGCTGCCGAGCGACTTCGCACGCAGCCTCGCCTGGTTTCGCCGAGCGTGAGGCGCGCCGAGGAACGACGCGCATTCGAGCCGTGTTCTCGACCTGCGAATGGACGTCGGCCAACTTGGGTGGGCTGGCGGCGAACGCCTCGTGTGAGCGCTCGATTTGCTGAGCGAAACCAGCAGGTTGAGGCGCGCGTCGAGCGCAATCTCGAACGGTGGACCCGAAGCGCCGGCGGTTGTAAGGTGTGCAACGTTTCAGACCGCCTGAGAAGGAAGCAGACAGGCGGAAAACATCGATTTCAGGCGCGGGCAAGGCCCGGTATCCCCGGCCCCTGAACGCGCTCCCGGACGCGGCGAGCGACCGATCGTCGTGCAACCCCAAGGAGAGGCCCATGGCCGACACCACGTCAAAGCTCAAAGAGCTGGATGCGATCTTCAACCCCAAGACCATCGCCATCATCGGCGCATCGGCCAAGGCGGGCATCGGCAACACGGTGCTCAAGAACCTGATCGAAGGAGGCTTCTCGGGCGAGCTGTTCCCCATCAACCCCAAGGGCGGCGAGCTCCTGGGGCGCAAGGCGTACCCGACCATCAACGACGTCCCCAAGGACATCGACATGGCCGTGTTCTGCGTCCCTGAGAAGTTCTGCAAGGACGTCGCGGTGCAGTGCGCCCAGAAGAAGGTCAAGGGCTACGTCGTCATCACCTCGGGCTACTCCGAGACCGGCAACAAGCAGGGCGAGGACGAGCTGGTCAAGATCTGCAAGGACGCCGGCGGCCACCTGGTGGGCCCGAACATCGTCGGCGTGCTGATGAACAGCTGCAAGGCCAACGCCTCCTTCGCGCCCTGCCTGCCGTACGCCGGGCGCACGGCGCTCATCAGCCAGTCCGGCGCTCTGCTCATCGCGCTGGACATGGCCACCTTCGTGCGCCGCCTGGGCGTGTCCACGATGATCAGCCTGGGCAATATGGCCGATGTCGACTTCGCCGACTGCGTCGACTACTACGCGCAGGACAAGGACACCTCCTGCATCGCCCTCTACGTGGAGGGCATCAAGGACGGCCGGCGCTTCATCGACTCCGGCCGCCGCGCGGGCAAGCCGATCATCGCCCTCAAGTCGGGCATCTCCGCCCACGGCGCAGCGGCCGCGGCCTCGCACACCGGCTCGCTGGCAGGGTCGGTCAAGGTCTACGACGCGGCCTTCAAGCAGGCGCACGTGGTGTGGGCCAACGACCTGAGCGACTACCTCGACAAGGCGCAGGCGATGGCCATGCAGCCGCCGATGAAGGGCGAGAACATCCTGGTCATCACCAATGGCGGCGGCATCGGCGTGCTGGCCTCGGACGCGGCGGAGCACCATGGCGTGCCGCTCAAGCCGGCGCCCAAGGAGCTGCAGGACGAGTTCCGCAAGTGCATGCCCGACTTCGGCAGCCCCAAGAACCCGGTGGACATCACCGGCGGCGCCGGGCTCGAGGGCTACGAGAAGGCGATCGCGGTGGGTCTCAAGAGCGACTGGTGCCACGGCCTGGCGGTGCTCTACTGCGAGACCGCGGTGACCAAGCCGGCGCAGATCGCCGAGGGCGTCATCCGCGCCATCGAGGAGACCGGCGTCAAGAGCAAGCCGGTGGTGGCCTGCTTCGTCGGCGGCGACCAGTGCAACGAGGCCAGCAAGCTCCTCGGTGCCAAGAACATCCCCATGTACGACGACCCGAGCAAGGCGATGGGCGCGCTCTCGGCGCTGCGCACGGTGGCCAAGTTCAACGAGGAGGGCTGCAGCCCCGACTTCTGGCCGTTCGCGGGGGTCGAGCAGCAGAAGTGCCGCGACATCATCGCCGCCGCGCGCAAGAGCGGTCGGTCGGTGCTCACCGAGCCCGAGGCCAAGGAGGTCTTCCGCGCCTACGGCCTGCCGGTCAACAACGGGCAGCTGGCCAAGAGCGCTGACGACGCCGCGAGGATCGCCAAGGAGATCGGCTTCCCCATCGTGATGAAGATCGTCTCGCCGCAGATCATCCACAAGTCGGACGCCGGCGGCGTGAAGGTCAACCTCAAGGACGAGGCAGGCGTGCGCGCCGCCTACGACACCATCCTGGCCAACGCCAAGAAGTACAAGGCCGACGCCGACATCCACGGCGTGCTGGTGCTGGAGATGGCGCCGCTGGGCAAGGAGGTCATCGCCGGCTCGGTCAACGACGCGGCCTTCGGCCCCACCGTGATGTTCGGCCTGGGCGGCATCTTCGTGGAGGTCCTCAAGGACGTGACCTTCCGCGTGGCGCCGTTCAGCCCCGCCTGCGCGCTGAAGATGCTCCCGGAGATCAAGGCCTACCCGATTCTCCAGGGCGTGCGCGGCGAGAAGCGGCTCGACCAGGAGCAGCTGGCCACCGCCATCAGCCGCCTCTCCCAGCTGGTGAGCGAGCTGAGCGACGAGATCAGCGAGTGCGACGCCAACCCGATCATGCTCTACGAAGAGGGCAAGGGTC
>JACRCT010000425.1 GCA_016218885.1 Deltaproteobacteria bacterium
GGGGAGGGACTCTCACGCCGTACGTGCACCGGGCTTCCTGCTTCTTCTTTCTTGGGCGGGGAGGGACTCTCACGCCGTACGGCACTGGGCTTCCTGCATCATTCTTTTCTTGGGCGGGGAGGGAGTCGAACCCTCACGCCGTACGGCACGGGCTTCTAAGACCCGAGTGTCTACCGTTCCACCACCCGCCCTCTCGGGCGACTTCATAGCATGAGCTGCCGGCGTGATCCGCATCCCTGTTGTTCCTTGACGCGCTGGGTAGATCCGGGTTACCCCACGCGCTCTTTGCCGCCTGCTCGGCTGGCGCCGACTCGAGGAGCCGCATGCCCAAGTTCATCGTGGAAGAAGTGTCGCCCATCGAGCGGCGAATCAAGGTCGAGGTGGAGCCGGAGCGGGTCGTGGCCGAGCTCGACAAGACCTACCGCAAGCTCTCCCGTCAGGTTCGCGTCCCCGGCTTCCGGCCCGGCAAGGTGCCGCGGCGCATCCTCGAGGTGCGCTTCAAGCAGCAGGTCGAGGGAGACGTCATCCAGAGCCTGGTGGAGCAGACCTACCGCGAGGCGGTGGTGGCCCACTCCGAGCTGGCGCCGGTCAGCCCCCCCAAGGTGACCAGCGACGAGCTGAAGGTCGGCGAGCCGTTCCGCTTCCAGGCGCACGTCGAGGTCAGGCCCAAGGTCGACCCCAAGGACTACGAGGGTCTGGAGCTCAAGAAGGCTCCAGTGGCCATCGCCGACGCGCAGGTGGACGCCGAGATCGACCGGCTGCGCCAGGCGATGTCGCAGCTTACGCCGGTGGAGGGCCGCACCGTGGCCGAGAAGGGCGACTTCGCGGTCGTCCACTACGACGGCATGGTGGACGGCAAGCAGTTCGCCGGCGGCAAGGCGGACAACGTGACCGTGGAGCTGGTCCCGGGCGACTTCGGCGAGGGCAATGTCGAGGCGCTCATCGGGGCCGCGATCGGCGAGACCCGCGAGGTGCCGCACACCTTCCCTGCAGATCACCGCCTGGCCGAGCTGGCTGGCAAGGTGGCGACCTTCAAGATCACCCTGGACTCGCTCAAGCAGAAGAAGCTGCCCGAGGTCGACGACGCCTTCGCCAAGGAGGTGGGCGCTGGCCAGACGCTCGCCGAGCTGAAGGACCGCATCCGCAAGGACCTGACCGAGCGAGAGACCGAGAAGGTCGAGCACGAGTCCCGCTCCCAGCTCCTGCAGCAGCTGATCGCCAAGAACCCCTTCGACGTCCCCGGCTCGATGATCGACCGCACCGTCGAGCGGATGATCCAGGGTGCCCTGGAGCGTTTCACCCGGCAGGGCATCGACCCCCGCAAGATGCAGATCGACTTCGACCGGCTGCGCGAGAGCCTGCGCCCCCAGGCCGAGACCGAGGTGCGCGGCGCCCTGCTGATGGACGCCATCGCCACCAAGGAGAAGATCGAGGCCAAGCCCGAGGATCTGGAGGAGCGGGTGAAGAAGCTGGCCGACAAGATCAAGGCGCCGGTCGAGAAGGTGCGCGCCCAGGTCATCGGCCAGGACGGCGGCGAAGCGCTCGGCCACCAGGTCCGCGAGGAGAAGACCCTTGCCTTCCTGGAGGCAAAGGCGAAGATTTCGCAGTCCTAACGTGAAGCGGAGGCACCCGTGATGACGACCCGCGGCACCTACATCCCCATGCCGTTCGTGGTGGAGCAGACCCACCGCGGCGAGCGCAGCTACGACATCTACTCGCGGCTGCTCAAGGACCGCATCGTCTTCCTGGGTACCCCCGTGGACGACGACGTGGCCAACGTCATCATCGCCCAGCTGCTCTTCCTGGAGAGCGAGGACCCGGACAAGGACATCAACCTCTACATCAACTCCCCCGGCGGCTCGGTGACCGCGGGGCTGGCCATCTACGACACCATGCAGTACGTGCGGCCGCAGGTGGCCACGATCTGCATGGGGCAGGCGGCGTCGATGGGCGCGCTGCTCCTGTGCGCCGGCGCCAAGGGCAAGCGGCAGGCGCTGCCGCACTCGCGCATCATGATCCACCAGGTCTCGGGCGGGGTCTCGGGGCAGGTCACCTACGTGTAGATCCACGCCAAGGAGATCCTGCGGCTGAAGGCCAAGCTCAACGAGATCATCGCCCGGCACACCGGCCAGCCCATCGAGCGGGTCGAGAAGGACGCCGAGCGCGACTACTTCATGGGGCCGGGCGAGGCCAAGGAGTACGGGCTCATCGACGAGGTGACGCAGAAGAAGAAGTAGTCGTGAGGTCGCTCGACGACCCCTTCGATTCTTGCTGCGCATCCTTCCGGGCCCGTCCTACCGATGCCTGCTCCGCGCCGACCCAACATCACTCGGGCGGTGCGCTCCGTCGTCCAGGACGTCTCGCGCAAGCTGCCCGAGTTCGCTCACCTCAAGGCCTCGCGCATCCTCGTCGTCGCCGGCGAGGCCCGTCGCGCCTCCTGGGCCACCATCCGCCCTCTGGGGCCGGTGGGCAGGGCGCCGGCGAGGCCGGTGGTGCGCGTCAAGGGCCGCCAGATGCTCTACGTGATCACCCTGCGGCCCCGCTTCTTCCGGGTCGCGGGCTTCGAGAAGCGGGTGGAGACCATCCTCCACGAGCTCTTCCACATCTCCAAGCGCTTCGACGGCACGCTCCACTCCGGCCGGCGCCACTCCAAGCTGCACGCCGACTTCGACAAGCGCCTGGAGCCGCTGGTGAAGCGCTATCTGCAGCAGATGGCGCCCGAGCTGCGCGCGGCGCTGTCCGCCCACGGGCTGGTCATCGCCCGCCAATGGCTGGAGAAGCCGGGCTCCTCGGCCGTGCGCGGCCGCGTGGTGGGCCGCCGCGTCTATACCGAGAAGCACCTCTTCCTGGGGCCGGTGCAGATGCTCAGCCGGCCGCCCAGGGCCGCTGCCGGCATCCGTCTGGAGTGACCTCGGGGTGGTCGAGGGGCCCTTCTCGGGTTCACCCCCGGTCAGCCTGAGCGGAGGGCGAGCGCTAGCGAGCCCGAAGTCGAAGGCCACTTTCCTCGACTTCGGCCGTGGTTCTCGACTCCGGAGGCGCAGCTGCGCTGTCGCCTCCTTCGCTCGACCTGACCGGTTTCCGGGAACGGACCGCGGGTTTCGAGCGCTAGCCGCCGTCCTTCTTGCCCCGGGTCTTCTCGATCAGGGTGAAGGCGAGGTTCAGGTCGCGGGTGCGCTCCTCGGCCAGCTTGCGGAACTCGGGTGCGAGGTGTGCCACCTTGTCCGGGTGGTACTGCTGGACGAGCGCGCGGTAAGCGCGCCTGACCTGCTCGTACTGCGTCCCCTTGTGGATGCCGAGCACCGTCCAGGGATCGATCGACGCGCTCTCGCCGTCGTCCTCTCCTCGCCTGGAGTTGAGGGTGGGGGACTCATCGGCGGGCGCCGGCTCGGAGAGCATCTCGGGCGAGAGGATGACCGAAGGGACCTCGACGGTCGCCTTGGCCTCGGAGGAGAAGGCCGGAACGCCGGCGACGAAGTTGACGATGGGGGTCTTCTTGGGCTTGGGCCGCGGCGCTCTGGTTGGAAACGGGTCGACGGCCTTGGGCTTGGGCCGTGTCCAGGCCTTGAAGAGCACGGGAGCGACGCGGCCGAGATAGGCGGTGATCTCCTCGGCATCCTCGAGCGGGTCCCACAGCGCCTTGCGGAAATAGGCCATCGCCTGCCCGGCGCGGATGAGCACGTACCCGGTGGTCGCCGTCGCGGCCTCACGCCGCTCGGTGAAGAGCCGGTCGCAGAGCTCGCCGAACGGGTCGCGCCACATGCCTTCGGGCCGGCCCTCGTCGATGAGCACCAGCAGGTCGAGGCTGTTGCCCCCGCTCTCGAGGATCTCCTTGAAGGGCGTCCGGTTCTCGATGCTGGCGTTGCGCGGTCCCTGGATCTGCGTGGCCAGGACGAAGCCGTCGCGGGCCTGGATGGCCTCGCGCAGCTCATCACGCACCGTCTTGTCGGCATGGAAGAGACGGACGATCACCCGAGCATTCTGCCCCGGTCCGGCCTTTGGAGCCACTCCCTTTCCCGTCCTCGGGCTTGTCGCGCCCAGGACAGGCACGAGTGTCTGAAACCGCCGGGCGCACACCTGCTCGCCTCTTCTCGCGGGCCCAGGTTCCCTGGAGTGGAATGGTATTGTTGCGGCTCAACGAAAGCCGTGGCGGGGGATGCCGCTCGTGAAACTGCTGTCTCGAGTCCCGGACCTCCAGCCGCTCGCGCCCGAGGACCTGGCCGCCGCGGTGGATCGCCTGGTGCTCACCCGCTGGGTGGCCTCGGTGCTCGTGGTCGTCCTGACGCTGGTGTGCGTCCATGGGCTCGCCGTCCCGCTGCCCCGCGACCCGCTCCTCGGGCTCGGGGCCGCGCTGGCCCTCTACAACGCCGGGCTGGCCCGGTACGCCTCCTGGGTCCGCAAGCGCCAGGCAGGCAATCCCGAGCGTGCCCTCGCGCTCCTGCGCGCCATCGTCCTCGTCCACGTGGCCCTCGACTGGGTGGCCATGTTTGCCTTCCTCCACCTGACTGGTGGCGTCACCAGCCCGGCGACCCCTCTCTTCCTCATCCACCTGCTGATGGTGACCGTGCTCCTTCCGGCACGCTCGCCCTACCTGTACGTCGGGCTCGCTGTCGCTGCGCTCGCCGCGCTGGCGTCCCTGGAGGCTGCCGGCCACCTCCAGCACTACGCGGTCCTGCCGCTTCCCCAGGGCCTCCACCGCGACCTGCGCTTCATCGCCGCCCAGCTCTCCTTCTTCGCCATCGTGGCCTTCGCCAGCGTCCACCTGACGGGGCTGGTCGTCCGCCGCCGGCGCGAGCGCGACAGGCAGGTCGCCGAGCTCCAGCGCGCCGCCCAGGCGGTCTCCTCCAGCCTCAAGCTCGACGAGGTGCTCGACCGGCTGGTGGGCAACGCCGCCAACGCGTTCGGCGCCAAGGCGGGGGCGATTCGCCTCATCGACGAGACGGGCCAGCGCATGGCGATGATCGCCTCCTGCGGGCTCTCCGAGCGCTACCTGAACAAGGGCTTCGTGGAGATGTCGCGCAGCCAGATCGACCGCGAGGCGCTCTCCGGCACGCCGGTGATCGTCGTCGACGCGCTCGCCGACCCGCGCATCCAGTACCCGCGCGAGGTCACCGACGAGGGGATCCGCTCGATGCTCGTGGTGCCGGTGGTCGGCCGTCATGGGCCGCTGGGTGTGCTCCGGGTGTACGACGGACGGCCTCACCGCTTCGGCGTCGAGGACGTGGAGTTCGCGCTGTCGGTGGCCTCCCAGGGCGCAGCGGCGATCGAGAACGCCCTGACCCATGGGTCGCTGCAGCGGCTGGAGCAGGCGCGCTCCCAGTTCGTGCGCACCGTGACGCACGAGCTGCGCTCACCGCTCTCGGGCGCGCGCTCGATGCTCAAGGTGCTCCTCGAGGGGCTGGTCGGAGAGGTTCCGGCCGAGCAGCGCACGATGCTCGTCCGCGTGGATGCCCGGCTGACCTTCCTCTCCGAGCTCGTCAACGACCTGCTGGCCTTGGCGGCGACCCAATCGGCGGAGCTCCAGGAGAAGCCCGTGGCGATGGATCTCGTCACCGCGCTGCGCCGAGTGGTCGAGCACCAGACCCTGGAGGGGACCGCCAAGGGGCTCACCGTGACGCTGGATGCGCCCGAGGCGCCCATCATGGTGCTGGCCACCGACCAGGGGCTGGCGCGCATCTTCGGCAACCTCATCGGCAACGCCATCAAGTACACGCCCAGCGGCGGGCGCGTGGAGGTGCGGGTCGCCGCCCAGGGGAGCGGGGTGGTCGTCTCCGTCGCCGACACCGGGATCGGGATTCCCGAGGACGAGCTGCCCAACCTCTGGCAGGACTTCTTCCGCGCCCGCAACGCGCGCCTGTCCGAGGTGGTGGGCACCGGGCTGGGACTGTCCATCGTCAAGCGGATCGTCACGGGCTACGGCGGCCTGATCAGCATCCAGAGCAAGCTCGCAGAAGGCACGACCATCAGCGTCGCACTCCCCGGCTGCGAGGAGCGACCCGGGGGACCGCGCGAGCCCGAGACCGTGGCAGAATAGCTGGCCTGCACTGAAAGCAGCGTTGCGTTCGACAGGAGGACCCGATTCCTCATCCGAGCTGAAGGGTCCCGCCGCCTGGGCGCAGCCCCGCTCCTTTCGCCCAAGAAGCGCCTCCTGCCCCCGGGTGGGACTCGGCAAACCCCTGCATACCCCTATCGGCGCGCGTTGCCACGGCATCGCCCGCGTGTTCTAAGGGCGCCCCCATGTTGCCGTCCGAGCCCGACACCACGACCGATCTCGCTGCCTCCGTCCAACGGGCCATCCCTCGACTGATCGAGTCGCTGCAGCAGACCTGCCAGGTCGAGACGCTGGCGCGCGGCAAGGTCTACGAGGAGCAGGGGCGTGTGCGCGCTCTGGTGCTGGACGGCTGGGTGGCTCGTGCCGAGGTGCTGGGCACCGACGATGCGCCCTACGACGTCACGCTCTCGCTCGAACCCCATCCGCCGCGCTCCACGTGCGGCTGCCCGGCCTGGGGCTCCTGGGACGATCACTGCAAGCACGTGGCGGCCCTCGCCTTCGCGCTCGAGAAGGCCCTGCGCGGAGAGAGGGCTCGCAGCCTGCTCGCTCGCGCAGTGCCGGCCCCGCTCCCCCCCAAGGCCGCCGGCGCGGACGCGGGCGAGACCGCCGAGCTGCGCGAGTGGCTCGGACTGCCCGAGCAGGTCCACCCCTTCACCTACGACTTGGAAGCCGTGGCGGGGAGCCTTTCGGTCGGCGTCCAGCGCGCGGATCGACCGCGATCGGCCACCGGACCCCGCTGGGTCCAGGCGACGCCCTATCTGCGAGGCAATGGGCTGGAGCCGATCGATCGCAAGATCCTGAACGCCTTGGAGGCCATGCCGCGGGGGGCCGACGGGCGCTACCGGCTGCCTGCTGCCGCGGCGGGCGGCTTGCTCGACTCGCTGCGCGACCGGGTCCTCACCTTCGAAGGGCGCAAGGTGAGCGTCGCGACCTATCCGGCGCACCTGTTCGGCGAGCTCAGCCTCGACGAGAAGCACCGCTCCCTCACCTTGAGGCTGCGGCTCGCCGACGGCACGCTCGCCACCTTGGGGTCGGTGCGCTTCCTCACCGAGACGCCCGTGTGGGCGCTGCACGGGGACACGCTGCACCGCGTGGACTGCCCGACGCCGCTGGAGCGGCTCGAGCGCTGGAAGGGCCAGCCGACCTTCCGCCTTGTGCGCGAAGCGGGCACGATGCTCGACTTCGCCCTGCTCGGGCTCCGCCGGCAGGGAGTGATCCTCGAGGCCGCGGCGGAGATCGCCCCCACGCCTCCCATCTTCGTGCTCACCCTCGACGGCGACGCCGAGGCGGTTCGGGCCCTGCTGGCGGTGCGCTACGGCGACGTCGAGCTGCCGCTGACGGTGGCCGGCGCCGCCACCCATGTCACCACCGACGGCCGGCTGCTGCGCCGCGACGTGACGCTGGAGCGGGGGGCCATCGAGGCGCTGCTCGGCGTGGGGCTCTCGCACGGCGGGGGCGGGACCTTCCTCGCCCGGGGCGACCGCGCGGTGGAGTTCTGGACGCGCGGCGCGCTGGGCCTGCCGGCCGACTGGATCCTCTTCGGGGCCAAGCCCCGCGAGGTGGTCAAGGTGCGCAACCTTGCCCCGCGGGTGTCGCTGACGCAGGCCAAGACGGGCTGGTTCAGCCTGGAGGTGGCCTTCGCCGAGGACGACCAGTCCATCGACCTCGCCCGCCTGCGGCCTCTGCTGGCCACCGGGCGACGCTACGTGCCGCTCTCCGACGGGACGGTGGGCGAGCTGCCGCGGGAGATAGCCGAGTACGTCAAGGGCCTGCTGGAGGAGACCGGCGCCGAGCCGCAGGGTGCCACGGTCGAGCTCGCGCCGTTCGAGGCCGGCGAGGTCGAGCGGCTGGTGGGGCTGGTCCCCGAGGCCCGGGTCACGCCCGAGGCCCGCCGCGTCCTGGCCGCGCTGCGCGAGCTGGGGGGCATCGAGGAGGTCGAGCTGCCTGCCGGGCTCAAGGCCGACCTGCGGCCCTATCAGCGCAAGGGCCTGGACTGGTTGGTCTTCCTGCACGGCCACGGCATGTGCGGAGTCCTGGCCGACGACATGGGCCTGGGCAAGACGGTGCAGACGCTGGCGCTGATGCTGCGGCTCAAGGCGGAGGAGGGTCGCAAGCCCAGCCTGGTGGTCTCGCCCACCTCGGTGTTGCCCAACTGGCAGCGCGAGGCAGAGCGCTTCGCCCCCGGTCTGAAGGTGGTGGCCTACGAGGGCCCGGAGCGCGACAAGAAGCGGCCGTCCTTCGCCAACGCCGATCTGGTGCTGACCTCCTACGCGCTGCTGCGCCGCGACGCGGAGGTGCTGCGCAAGACGCGCTTCCGCTACGTGGTGCTGGACGAGGCGCAGCACGTCAAGAACCCGGCCTCGCTGGGGGCGCGCGCCGCCCGGTCGCTGTTGAGCGAGCGCAGGCTGGTGCTCTCCGGCACGCCGCTGGAGAACCGCCTCTCCGATCTCTGGTCGCTGTTCCACTTCCTGATGCCGGGCTTCCTGGGGAGCGAGGGCGACTTCCGCACCCGCTATGCCCGGCCGATCGAGGTGGACGGCAGCTCGGGGGCGCGCGACCGGCTCAAGCGGCGGGTGCACCCCTTCATCCTGCGGCGCCTCAAGGACGAGGTGGCGCGCGACCTGCCCCCCCGGACCGAGACGGTGCTCCCGGTGGACCTGTCCGCCGGCCAGCAGGCGCTCTACCGCGAGATGCTGGGCACCGCCCGCGAGCGGGTCACGAGCATCATCGCGCAGCTGGGGTTCAAGAAGGCGCGCATCAGCGTCCTCACCGAGCTCTTGCGCCTGAGGCAGGTCTGCTGCGATCCGCGCCTGCTCAAGCTGCCGCCGGGGACCCGCCTGCCGCCCTCGTCCAAGGGCGAGGCCTTCTCCGAGCTGGTGCGCGACATCCTGGGCGAGGGGCACCGGGCGCTGGTCTTCAGCCAGTTCACCGAGATGCTGCACTACCTCACCGCCTGGGCCGACGAGGAGGGCCTGCGCTACGAGTACCTGGACGGCGAGACGCCCTCCTCCGAGCGCCAGGAGCGCATCGACCGCTTCAACTCGCAGGACGGCCCGCCGCTGTTCTTCCTCTCGCTCAAGGCGGGCGGGACGGGCCTGAACCTCACCGCCGCCGACTACGTCATCCACTACGACCCGTGGTGGAACCCCGCCGCCGAGCAGCAGGCGGTGGATCGCGCCCATCGCATCGGCCAGACCAAGCCGGTCTTCAGCTACAAGCTCATCGCCAAGGGGACGGTCGAGGAGAAGATGCTGAAGATGCAGGACCGCAAGAAGGGCCTGGTGGCCAGCGTGCTCAGCAGCGACGACGCGATGGGCAAGGTCCTGACCGAGAAGGACGTGGCCGACCTGTTCGCGTGAGCACAGCCCGCTCGCCGAGTCGCGGTCGGCCGCTTCGAGGTCACCGGCTGAGCAGGCTGGGTCAGGGCGCGATCTCGATGCCGAGGTGAAGCGCAAGCGCCTCGTCGACCGCCTTCAAGGTCTCTCGCGTGACGCCTCCCGCTCGGGAGGCAATCCTGCTGCGGTCGTACGTCATGATCATGGAGGCGTTGGCAACCCGCGCCTCCTGCAGGCTCGAGCGTGGCTTGCGCAGGTCCACCATGTAGGCGCGGCCACCGCGCTCCGAGCTGTACCTCTGCGTGGGGATGACGGTGATCGCCTGACTGAAGCGATTCGCGATGTCATTGGAGACGACGAGGCACGTTCGCGTCTTCCGTGGCTCGGCTCCCACCGACGGATCGCAGTTCATCCACAGAATGTCCCCACGACGAACCTCAAAGGGCTCATCCCTCTTCGTCGTCATCGGTCAGCAACTCCAGCTCTGGTGCCTCAAGGTCTCTGAGCAGCTCCCGCGCGTCCGAACGGCCCGCGGCGTAGTCGGCGGCGAGCCTGGCGCGACGCGCACGCTCCTCGCGGTGCTCAAGCGCCTCACAGAGGAGCCTTCGTGCCGCTGCGGCGCACGGCGCTCCCGACGCCTTCGCATACCTGGAAAGCTTCTCGTACGACACTGGATCGAGTGTCAGATTCACCCTTGCCATGACACTATCGCTAGCACTCCCCAGGTCCGTCGACAAGCCCCGCTCCTCTGCCCTCACCGCGGCGCTGTCGAGGCACACCTCCCTCCGAGGGGCCGACCTCTTGGCAGGCGAGCGCCCGCAGGGCCCATATCGAGGCGAGCAGGACGTGTGGAGGACTGCGGGTCCGCCTGGCGGTCCTTCACGGCGCTCCATTCGCCTGCGGGACCTGAAGCTCCAGGAAGACCCTGCGGAGTGCTCATGGCTGCGCCTCCCCCGGTGCGGAAATGGAAGTCTGGGCTGGGCCCAGCGCGCGGACGAGAGAGACAAGCTCCGCCACCTTCCGATCAACCGCCTGGGCGTCGGGAGGTGCGTTGCACGCATACCGAAACGTGTTTCCCCGCAACTGACCGGTCCCATTCGCGAGCAGCTTGGAGAGGGAGTCCCGACGCTCGGGGGTCAGGTACGCCAGGACCCCGTCCCCATTCGTGTCTGGTTCGTCGACTTCTATGTGGAGCTCGGGAAGCTTGGTGGAATCGCCGCCATTCAGTCTGCTCACTCCGGACGAGTAGTCTTCGCGGATGAGGCGCAGGCCCGGCGGGAGCGAACCTCTCATCTCGACCGCGACGTGTAGGGTCGGGCCGTTGGCGACCTGAGTCTTGAGGAAGTGGTGACCGAGCATGTGATGGAGGAGGCCAAGGATGAGCTGGAGCGTATCGGTGACGTAGCCCGGCAAGCAGCTCTCGTTGAGGCTCATCTCGACGGCGTGCCCTTCTATCCGACCGCGCACCGAAACCTCGCGGAGATCGTAGTAGTCGAGGCGATGAGTTCCGGCGAACACCTCAAGTGCCTTGGCTTCGAGGGGAGCCTTGCGCGCCTTGATCGCTCTCATGGAATCTCCCGGCTGGTGACGAGATACCGAAGGGGGGACGAGACGGCCAGCGGTTCGTTGCACGAGCTCGTCGATGGTGGTGGCTCAGGCCACTTTCGAACAGCGTCCTCGACCCGGAGAGATCCATCCGGCCGCGCCGGAGCGCTTGGGCCATCCGCGCAGTGCGATCCACAGGGCGCCAGGGTTGCGCTATTGCGACTCCTTGCTCGCCCTCTGGATCGCCCGAATCGGCAACCACATCGCGGTGGCCATCGGCCGCGCTTCAGACTGACCTTCGACCTCCCCGAGAACCGAGAAGCCGTACTTGGCATAGACGTCGACGGCGCCGGGCTTGGCGTCGACGACCACTCCCGCGCACCCCACCTCGTCCGCCATCTTGACGGCGAGCATGAGCACGAAGCGGAGCAGCTGCGCCCTGAGCCCCAACGACCTCGCCGTGGACGTGTGGGTCTGCGAGTGACCTGCCAGCTCACTTCCGAGCCATGACCTCGCGAACAAAGCGCGCCAGGCTCTCCCAGTAGAGCTCCGCAGACGAGAGGTCGCTGTGGCCTCGACCGGGGATGAGCACCAGCGTCTTCTCGAGGGTCCCCGCTGCCTCGAGCGCCGCCCGCGCCTCCGCCGGCGCGATGGCGGCGTCCGCAGCCCCGTGAAGCACCAGCAACGGCAACGCGCCGCGGGCCAGCTTGGGCAATGGGTCGAAGCGCGCTCGGTCAGTCTCGTCGAAGGCCGGCGGAGGAGGCAGACCACGACGACGCACCAGCGCGCCCAGATCGGTGAAGCCGCTCTCCAGGACCACGCCGCGGATCTGGCCCGGGTTCGAGCCGTAGAGCTCCGCGGCGCAGGCCGAACCCAGCGAGCGCCCCATGACCACCAGAGGCTTGGGGCCCGCGGCGAGGAGGGCGGACAGCACCGTGGCCGCGTCGTCGAGCGCCGACCTCAGCGTAGGGGCTCCCGTGCTCGCGCCGTACCCGCGGAACTCGGCGACCGCAAGCTCCGCGCCCGCCTTGCGGTAGGCGGCCGCCGCCCCGTCGTAGTCTGCGACCACCTCGCCGTTGCCGTGGAAGAGAAGGAGCGTCGTGCGCGCAGCCGGCGACCGATGCCAACGCAGGTGCAGGCGGGCTCCCGAAACCTCGATGCGCAGGTCCTCGGCGCCTGGAGGCGGCGGGCTCACGTCCGCCCGCGGGAAGAAGAGCCGCCTGTTGAAGAGCTCGGAGTCGAGGACGGATTGCATGCCGGCTACCGCTTGCGGCCGAGAGCTGGAGCTCTCACGCGCTTCAACGTCGAGTGGAGGAGTCACATTCTGAGTGGTCGCTACCGGGCTGTGCGTCGCTCCCCTGCCGTTCGGAGCTGGTCGACGATCCGAGGCGATCTCGTGGCGCTCAAGGCGACCTCGACGGCCTTGCGCGCGAGCGGACCCACCAGCCCGGGACGTCGCACCGACAGCTCGGCGACCAGAGCGGTGCCCAGCGCTGGGTCCGTGCGCAGGATGGCCTCCAGGATCGCGTCGTCGACGCAATGCCCACCCGCCGCCACTTCGCCGATCGCGTCGAGCGTCGAGAAATGGGCTGCGGGAGAGGTGCTCTGCGCATCCAGGAGGGTTCGGAACAGCCGTCGGCAGACCGGATCGGAGGAGA
>JACRCT010000426.1 GCA_016218885.1 Deltaproteobacteria bacterium
AGCGTCTTGCCGGAGAGCTTCTCTGCGAACCACTCGGTGATGGTGTCGCCGCGAGCGGAGGCCGCCCGGTCGATGGCGGCGCGCTGGGTGGCGTGGTCCTGAGCCTTCGAGGAGACGCGGACGTAGGCTGCGGCGTAACCGCCCGGTTCTCGACGGCTGGCGGAGCTGACCGCCCGGCCTGATCCTCCTCCGCTCACCCCGGAGGACGACATGGACGACCAAGACAAGGCGCGGTGGACGAAGCTGGTGGCCGACTACGAGTCGAGCGAGCTGACGCAGCGTGAGTTCGCCTCGGAGCGCGGGCTCTCCTTCAGCAACCTGCGCAACTGGATCTACAAGCTGCGCAAGGAGAGCCGGCCGTTGGTGACGGAGGCGCCCGAGGTGCCTCGTCAAGCCCCCAAGGCACGCGTGGCGAGGAAGGGCTCGCGTCTGGTGCCGGTCGAGGTGGTAGCGTCCGCGACGAAGTCGCGGACCAGGGTGCTGGTGGCGGCGGCGCCGGAGAGCTTGCTCGAGCTGGCGCTCCCCTCGGGCTCCCGGGTGCGGTTCCCCGCCGGCACAGACCTCGCCTACCTTCAGGCCCTCGCGGCGGCGCTGTAGCCCGTGATCACCATCCCGGGGTCGGTGAAGATCTTCATCGGATCGGCGCCGATTGACATGAGGAAGTCGATCGACGGCCTGAAGGCCATCGTCGAGGAGGAGCTGAGGGAGAACGCCTTCACCGGCGATCTCTTCGTATTCGTGTCTCGGCGGTGCGACCGAGTGAAGATCCTTACCTGGGACAAGGGCGGCTTCATCCTGCTCTACAAGCGGTTGGAGCGTGGGGTGTTCAAGCTGCCTCACATGGACCCCTCGGCGATGGCGATCCAGATGGACGCCACGCAACTCGCCATGCTGCTTGACGGCATCGACGTGGGAAGGGTCCGCCGTCCACAGCACTGGAAGCCGTCCCAGGTGGATCGTCCAGACGTGCGTCCCATGGACAACTCGCCTCCGACATGATCTACAACCGCCAATGGGCGGCGGTGATCATCACTGCGAGTGGCGGGACCAGGTACCGGTCCTCCAGGCCGCGCTCGCCGCCGCGAACGCCGCCGCCAACGCCCGGATCGCCGAGCAGGACCGCACCATCGCCACGCTGGTCGAGCAGCTGACCTCCATGCGGGCGACCGTGGAGAAGCTGCAGCGGCATGTCTTCGGGAAGCGGTCGGAGAAGATGCCGCCCATCGCCGAGGCCATCCGTGACCCCGAGCGCGCCGAGGCGGAGCGGGTGGCCGCGCTGCAGACGCGGCGGGAGAACGCCGAGCTGAAGCGGCAGCTGGTCACCCGGCGGATCGAGCACAAGCTCCGCGACGACCAGAAGGTGTGCCCGAAGTGCGGCGGCCACGACTTCACCAAGCTCGGCGAAGGGTTGATGACCGAGCTGTTCGAGCTCATCCCGTCCTTCGTGGAGCGCCAGCTGCACGTCCAGGAGAAGGCGCGGTGCCGGTGCGGCGAGACCATCATCACCGCTGACGTCCCAGACAAGGTCTTCGACAAGGCACGCATCGGGCCGAACTTCATGGCCCAGGTGGTGGTGTCGAAGTGCGCCGACTCGATGCCGCTCTACCGCCAGGCCAAGGCGTACCAGCGCGTCGGTGTGCAGGTGAACGACTCGACGCTGGGCGACTACTTCCACAGGGTCGCCGAGATCACCAAGCCGATCTCCAACCGCCTGCTGGAGCAGGTCCCGCTGTCCGAGCATGTCCTCGCCGACGAGACCACGAACCGCGTCCAGGCCAAGGGGAAGACGCGCACGGCCTGGCTCTGGGACTTCATCGCCCGCGATCCGGCCGACAAGGAGATCATTGCCTTTGTCTTCTCGCCGAGCCGCTCGGGCGATACGCCGGCCCGTGTCCTTGGCGACTCCCTCGGCAAGCTCCTGGTGGACGGCTACGCGGGCTACAACAAGGTCACCGCGCCAGGAGGTCGCGCGCGAGCCGGATGCCTGGCCCATGCACGCCGGGGCTTCTTCGACGCCCAGTCACAGGCTCCAGAGGCGGCGCAGCAGGCCATCGAGTTGATCCTCCAAGTCTACCGGATCGAGCGGGCGGCGCGAGATGCCGGCATCGTCGGCACGCCGAAGCACCTCGAGCTACGCCAGACCGAGAGCCGCGCCGTCATGGACAAGCTGAAGGCATGGCTGGACGCCGAGAAGGGTCGCCACCTGCCGAAGGGCCCGATGGGCGAGGCGATCGGCTACGCCCTCGGCCAGTGGGACGCCCTCACCCTGTTCCTCACCGACCCCAAGCTGCCTCTCGACAACAACGCCTCCGAGAGGGCGCTTCGCGTGGCCGCCCTCGGCAGGAAGAACTTCCTCTTCGTCGGCAACGACGCAGCCGGCGAGAACCTGGCCGGCCTCTACTCCATCCTCGCCACCTGCGAGGCCAACGGCGTCAACCCAGTCGCCTACCTGGCCGACGTCATGATGCGGGTCGGGAACCATCCGGCCTCACGCATCGACGAGATCCTCCCGCAAAACTGGACCCCACCAGCACCCAAGCCGTCGGCCTGAGCGGGCCGGCGGCGACCACGAGCAGCCCCGAGGTGAACAAGAACCCCGCCCAGCTGCGCGGGCATGGACAGCTACGTCAAGACGTCGAGGGCCGGCCGGTTACGCTGCGGCGGCGGGCATCGCGGCCTCGGTGGGGCTCGGAGCCGTCGCGATTGGCTCCGATCCCATGCTACCGGCGGCGCCTAGACGGCCTCGGTTCGTCTTCATCCTGACCGTCGGGCCCGTCCTCCAGGCCCCCGTCTTCCAGGCTCTCGTCTTCGTCTTCCACGGCGCTCCGGCGCTCGGTGTCCCGGTCGCCGTCAGGATCGATCCACGTCTCGGTCACGCGCTTGATGATGCGCTTCATGCTCCCTCCCTGGTGAGTTGGGCACGATCGCCCACAGCCAGGGTGAAGCCGGCGCTTCGTCCTGTCGATGGGAGGGGACGAGAAACGGCGGACGGCACGTCCGAGCCGTCGCTGCGTGGGACGGTCGTCAGCGCGCGAGGCTACCGGACCCCGTAGACGCGTAGAGGCGCGCTCGGCCAGCCTACTTCGCGGCCGCAACTGCAATAGGCTCTTCTAGTGCAGCTTCCTGGATGGCGCGTACGACTCCACCGTATCCAGGGAGCAGCGATGCTGCGGTCACACCGCGCCTGTTGAGAAGCCAGAGCAGTCTCGGCGCCTCCCTTAGCGGCAACGTGAGCTTCGCGAGCTTGCCGTAGACCTCGTCCAGCGTGCGAATGTCGAGCGGTTCGTCCGCGTTCACGTCTGATACATGCGGCTCATAGAGCGTGAAGCAGCCCTGCTGGGCCGCAAGGTTCGGGTTCGAGTAGCCAGGAGCGGTGAGCAGCCAGAATGGGAGCTCTCGCCCCAGCACGTCGCGGTTGGGGTCGCTGAGAATGTCATGGAACTCCCCGAGATCGAGAACCCAGACAGCGAGTTCCGTCGCGTTCTGCGGCGGGCTCTTCTTCCTCTGCCACCCGGCCGCTTCGGATGCCGCAAAGTACGCTGCGACAAGTGCGCTTCGGGTCCAGTCGAGCAGTCGAGTTCTCAGGCCGTAGTGCTGCCCGAGGGCAAGAAGAGACCAGAAGTCTTGCTGGGGCCAGAAGCGATGAGTTCCGTATGGCTCCGTTAGCAACCGCCGTAGTTGCTGACTATCTTCGGGGATCTGAAGGCCATGCTCGTCGGCCACGCGAAAGAACGTGCGCGTCTCAGACAACTCCCGCTCTGCCTCCTGGAAGACGGTGGGGACGGGTTCGCCATTGGCGTACGGACGGAACCGGCTCGAACGCAGCGGCCACCTCGCGTCCGCGTGGCCGCGAAACACTTTGTTCCCCATCTCTCGGTGCCAGTCGTCTGGCCCCATCCCGAACTGAAGGAGCGCGTCCAAGAAGGACT
>JACRCT010000436.1 GCA_016218885.1 Deltaproteobacteria bacterium
CCGGGGACGACGCCGGCACTGTCACCAGCGACGGGTCCGCGCCCGCCGACAGCCAAACAGACGCGACCAGCGCGAGCGACGGCAGTAAGGCTAGCTCCGACGCTGGAAACGTGGAGCAGGGCGGCTGCGCTGGCTGTTCCGCGTATGCTGGGCGCAATACCGAGGCCTCGCTGGGGCTGTCCGTGCTCATTGGGCTGGTGGCGTTGCGCCGACGTCGGCGAGCCTAGGTGCGACCAGAGAGCTGCCGAAGAGCGAACGCACACCTCGTCGAGCTGCTCCGGGAGCTCGCGCGCCCGGGCACGCTGCAGACCAGGGCGAAGGATAGCGGGCGGTGGCAGCATCGCCTGCCCACCACCGCTACTCCTCGTGCTCCCCCTCGCCGTCCCTGCCGATTGAGCGACCTGCCTCTCAACTCCAGATGAGCGAGCGCTGGGCGCGCAGGCCGGTGTTCAGCGCTGCGGCCTTGGGCCTTTGAACAGCCTCAGCCGCGCGAACGCTGGATCAGCATCCTGGCGGCGCGGGTCTCCCTGCCGGTGACGGCCGCGACCCACCTGTCATCTCGAGCGGCCGGAAGATCGACAGGAGAGTGGGCGGATGTCGTGCGGACACAGGGCGCAGCCACGGGCACGAGAGCAGCGATTCAGAGCAGGAAGGCAGGCGTCACGGTCGGCTCGCCCGTCCAGCGGCCAGACCGATAAGGGTAGTAGTGGGGGTCCCACTGGGCGCGCCGGACGAGCGCCATCAGCTCGTCGTCGCCGAGACGCCTGCCGAGCCCCTCATCGCGGGCCTGTCGGGCCACTGCCCAGGCCACGTGCGCGCTGACCTCGCGGATGCGTTGCATCTCCGGAAGCAATAGCCCCGACGCCTCCTGCTCGGCGGTCACCAGCCGCGCCAGCTCCTTGCTCGCCGCCAGGAACATCCCGTCGGTGATCCTGGGGGTCTTGGCCACCAGCGCCCCGAGGCCCATCCCGGGGAAGACGTACAGGTTGTTGCACTGCGAGGCGTGGAAGACGCGCCCCGCCCACTCCACTCGCGGGAACGGGCTGCCGGTGGCGACGAGGCCCTTGCCATCCGTCGCGCGGACCACCTCCAACGGCGTGCACTCCGACTTGCTCGTGGGATTGGAGAGGGCCATCACCACCGGGCGCTCGGCGTTCCTGGCCAGAGCGGCGAGCACCTCGGGCCCGAAGAGCCCGCTCTGGGCGGTGACGCCGATGAGCACCGTGGCGCCTCCGTTGCGCACCACGTCCAGCAGGCCGATTCGCCCCGGGGCCTGAAGCTTCCAGGTCCCCACCACGCCGCGGCGCTGGGCGTAAGGCAGCTGGGGAGCCTCGAGACCCGGGGTGTCCTCCAGCAGCAGGCCGGGCAGGTCGATGGCGAAGATGCGCGCGCGGACCTCCTCGGCCGAGCAGCCCTCCTCGCGCAGCACGGTGGCGATGTTCTGGGCAACGCCCACCCCCGCCTGGCCCATCCCCACGATGACGAAGCGCTCGTCCTTGAGGGCCCGACCCTTGATGCGCCGGGCCGTGAGCAGCGCGGCCAGCGCCGTGGCCCCCGTGCCCTGGATGTCGTCATCGAACGACAGGACGCGCTCGCGGTAGCGCTCGAGCAGGGGAAAGGCGGTGTGCTTGGCGAAGTCCTCCCACTGCACGAGCGCGTTGGGGAAGCTGCGCTGGACCCCCAGCACGAAGCGCTCGACGAAGTCGTCGTAGGCCTGCCCCGTCAGCCGCGGGTGGCGCACGCCCATGTACAGGGGATCGTCGAGCAGGCGCTCGCAGCTCGTCCCCACGTCCAGGCACACCGGCAGGCAGCACGCCGGGTGGATGCCCGCCGCCGCGACGTACAGGTTGATCTTGCCCACCGGGATGCCCATCCCGTCCGAGCCCAGGTCGCCCAGCCCGAGGATGCGCTCGCCGTCGGTGACCACGATGAGACTGGTCTCCGGACGGCCGAGGCTCGCGAAGATCTGGTTGATCTGCCCGATGTTCTGCTCGGTCAGGGTCACCCCGCGGTAGCGCCGGGTGATGTGGCTCATGGTCAGGCACGCCTCTCCCACGGTGGGCGTGTAGACCACGGGCAGCATCTCCTCCAGGTGGTCGCACAGCACCCGGTAGAAGAGGGTCTCGTTGCGGTCGAGCAGCGCCGAGAGCTGGAGGTAGCGCTCCAGGTCGGTGTGCTTCTTGGCGTAGTTCTCCAGGGTCCGCTCGACCTGCATCGGCAACGTGCTCACCGCCGGCTTGAGCAGGCCTTGCAGCCCCAGGGCGTTGCGCTCCTCCTCGGTGAACGAGGACCCCTTGTTGAGCAGCACGTCGTTGAGCAGCTGCGCGCCGCGCAGGTAGACCTCGCAGTACTCCTCACCGGTCAAGGGGTCGATCCTCAGGCTCCAGGTTCGCATGCGGGTCTCCGGCGTCTGCGGTGGAGAAGAGGCCTACCCCATCCGCCATCTCTCGAGCCCGAGGGGTAGCGGAGGAGCCTTAGGGACTGTTCGAAAGCCTGATAACCGGCTGGGCTCCCCGGGGCGCGTCCTTTTGCCAATGCAGGGGAACAGTGGTATGCCTTCCCGGCTTTTTCTCCCCCCACTTCATGAGGGAGATCAAGGTCTTCCACCCCCTCTGCGGTTCAACACCCAGGAGGCAACATGCAGCGCGAGCGCATCCTGATCCTCGGCGCAGCCGGCCGAGACTTCCACAACTTCAACGTCTTCTTCCGTGACAACGAGGCCTACGAGGTCGTCGGATTCACCGCGACCCAAATCCCCAAGATCGAAGGCCGCCAGTACCCCGCGGTTCTCGCCGGCAAGCTGTACCCGAAGGGCCTGCCCATCTTCCCCGAGCAGGAGATGGAGAAGATCATCAAGGAGCAGAAGGTCGACCGGGTCATCTTCGCCTACTCCGACACCTCCCACGAGACGGTGATGCACCTCGCCTCGCGGGTCATCGCCGCCGGCGCCGACTACACCCTGATGGGCACCAAGCGGACCATGGTGACCTCCAGCAAGCCGGTCATCGCGGTGTGCGCGGTGCGCACCGGCTGCGGCAAGAGCCAGACCAGCCGCTACATCAGCAACCTGCTCCACAAGGCCGGCAAGAAGGTCGTCGCGGTGCGCCACCCGATGCCCTACGGCGACCTCGCCAAGCAGGCGGTGCAGCGCCTGGCGACCTACGAGGACCTCGCCAAGCACGAGTGCACCATCGAGGAGCGCGAGGAGTACGAGTCGCACATCAAGAACGGCACCGTGGTCTACGCCGGCGTGGACTACGAGGCCATCCTGCGCCAGGCGGAGAAGGAAGCCGACGTGGTCATCTGGGACGGCGGCAACAACGACGTGCCGTTCTACAAGCCCGACCTGTGGATCACCGTGGCCGACCCGCTGCGCGCCGGCCACGAGATGACCTTCCATCCCGGTGAGGCCAACTTCCGCGCCGCCGACGTCATCGTCGTCAACAAGGCCAACACCGCCAAGGCCGAGGACGTGGAGAAGGTCATCGCCAACGCCAAGGCCGTCAACCCGAAGGCGACCATCATCAAGGGTTGCTCCGAGGTCGTGGCCGAGAAGCCCGAGCTCATCAAGGGCAAGAAGGTCCTCGTCGTCGAGGACGGCCCGACCATCACCCACGGCGGCATGCCCTACGGCGCCGGCAAGGTGGCGGCCGAGAAGTACGGCGCGGCCCAGCTCATCGACGGCCGGCCCTTCGCGACCGGGTCCATCAAGGAGACCTACGCCAAGTACCCGCACATCGGCACGCTGCTGCCGGCGATGGGCTACTACCCCGAGCAGATCAAGGAGCTCGAGGACACCATCAACAACTCGAACGCCGAGACGGTGCTCATCGGCACCCCGTTCGACCTGGCGCGGCTGATCAAGATCAACAAGCCGACCTGCTACGTGGGCTATGAGCTCGTGGACATGGGCTCGCCCACCCTCGCCGAAGCCATGGCGAAGTTCGTGAACAAGTAGCCTTCACGCACCAGCTCCAGCAGTCCGGGATCGCCGGCCCCCAAAGGCCGGCGATTCCTTGTCGAGAACCCAAGAGAACGTACTCCCCGGAGGAACCCATGCCAGTCAACCTGCGCGGCCGCAGCCTCTTGACCCTCAAGGACTTCGCGCCCAACGAGATCCGCTACCTGCTCGACCTGTCGCGTGACTACAAGAACCTCAAGCGCGCCGGCATCTTCCCGCAGCGGCTCAAGAACAAGAGCATCGCCCTCATCTTCGAGAAGCCCTCCACCCGCACCCGCTGCGCCTTCGTGGTGGCCTGCTGCGACGAGGGGGCCCACCCCGAGTACCTGGGCAAGAACGACATCCAGATGGGCAAGAAGGAGTCCATCCCCGACACCGCGCGCGTGCTCGGCCGCATGTTCGACGGCATCGAGTTCCGCGGCTTCGATCAGGCGGTGGTCGAGGGCCTGGCCAAGTGGTCCGGGGTGCCGGTGTGGAATGGCCTCACCGACGACGATCACCCCACCCAGGCGCTGGCCGACCTCTTGACCATCGAGGAGCACCTGGGCGGCGTGAAGGGCAAGAAGCTGGTCTACGTCGGCGACGGGCGCAACAACGTCGCCAACGCCCTGCTCATCGCGGCGATGAAGATGGGGATGCACTTCACCATCGGCGCCCCGGAGAGCCTGTTCACCACGCCCGCGCTGCAGGACTGGGCGCACAAGGTGGCCCAGGAGACCGGCGCGGTGCTCGAGCTGGAGAAGGACCCCCACAAGGCGGTCAAGAACGCCGACGCCATCTACACCGACGTGTGGGTCTCGATGGGCGAGGAGGACAAGCCAGGCATCAAGGAGCGCATCGAGTCGCTGCGGCCCTACCAGGTCAACGCCAAGCTGATGGCCGCCACCGGCAAGTCGAGCACCATCTTCCTGCACTGCCTGCCCGCCCACCACACCAATGGCGTGCACGACATGGAGGTCACCGAGGACGTCTTCGAGTCCAGCGCGTCCAAGGTCTTCGACGAGGCCGAGAACCGGCTGCACACCATCAAGGCGGTGATGGTCGCCACCCTGACCTAAGGAGCCGCGCAAGAATAGATTCGCAGATTTCGGGCGCCGAGGCGCCCAGCCTCGAAGCCGGCTGGGATGGATCGGCGCCCCAAAAAGTGAAGCTATTCTTGCGCGGCGACTAAGCCTCCCTCTCCCCCTCGGCAGCTAGCAGCAGCGGCGCGGTCCCTCTAGGGGCCGCGCCGCTGCTGTCTCTCGTCGAGAAGCCTATTTCTTGTCCTCGGGCGCCGCCTGCGCTGGAGTCACGCTCGTCTCCGGCGCTGTCTCCGCCCCTTTCTCCTGCACCAGGTTCACGTCGGTGCGGCGATTGACCTGCCAGCTGTCCTCGTTGTGCCCCGGGGCGAGCGGACGGTCCGCACCATGGCTGGTCAGAAGCACCTGCTCCGGTCGCACCTGCAGGGAGATCAGGTACTGCTTGGCTGCCTGGGCACGCCGAGCGCCCAGCTCGAGGTTGTAGGTTGCGGTGCCGCGCTCGTCGGCGATGCCTTCTACGCGGACATTGAGATCGGGATAGCGGCGAAGCACTTCGGCGATCCGCAGCAGCTTGACCCGGCCCTCCGGCGAGAGAGACGCCTTGCCGGTCTCGAAGAAGACCGAGGTCCCCTCGACCGGGGCGATGGCGGTGACCAGCTCAGCCCCGGCCTGCGCCGC
>JACRCT010000419.1 GCA_016218885.1 Deltaproteobacteria bacterium
AGGCAAGGAAACCGAGAAGAAATAACGTCCGCCCTTCCTGACGCCGTCCGCCTCGCCGCTCCCTCGCGAGGCGGGCGAGCGTCCCCTTTGCTTTGGGCCCTCGCCTGCCCGCCCGCCAACGCGCCCATGAAGGCGGGCACTAGACGTCTTTAGCCCTGTGGCGGCGGGGGAGGAGGTCCGAGCCGGCACCCCGGGGTCCCTAGATTCTCAGGCATGACCCGCCGCTACGTCTGCCTGCACGGGCATTTCTACCAACCGCCTCGTGAGAACCCCTGGCTCGAGGAGGTGGAGGTTCAAGACAGCGCCGCGCCCTTCCATGACTGGAACGAGCGCATCGCTGCCGAGTGCTACCGCCCGAACTCCGCCGCGCGCATCAAGGGGGCCGACGGCCGCATCGCCGACATCGTCAACAGCTACAACCACCTCTCCTTCAACTTCGGCCCCACCCTGCTCTCCTGGCTCGAGCGGGCGCTTCCATCGGTCTACCGCCGCATCCTGGAGGCGGACGCCACCAGCCTCGCACGCCGGGGGCACGGCAACGCGCTCGCCCAGGCCTACAGCCACCCCATCCTCCCTCTGTGCTCGTCGCGGGACAGGAGGACCCAGATCCGCTGGGGGTTGGCGGACTTCCGGCGGCGCTTCGGCCGCGTGCCCGAGGGCTTCTGGCTGCCGGAAACGGCCGCCGACACCGAGACCCTGCGCGACCTGGCGCGCGAAGGGGTGCGCTACACCATCCTCTCGCCATACCAGGCCCAGCGGGTGCGCCCTCCTGGCGGCGAATGGCAAGACGTCTCTGGCGCCCGCTTCGATCCCACCAGGCCCTACCGCGTCCCCCTCGGCGAGGGCTTGTCCATCGTCGTCTTCTTCTACGACGCGCCGATCGCCCGCGAGTTCGCCTTCGGCAACGGCGCCGCGCGCGCCGACGACATCGTGCGTGCGCTGGAAGGCGGCTTCGACTCCTCCCGGGGACACGACGAGGTGCTGGTGGTCGCCGTGGACGGCGAGACCTTCGGCCATCATCGCAAGGGGTTCGACGAGGCGCTCGCTCAGGCGCTGCGGCGGCTCGCTGACCGGGAGGACCTGGAGCTCATCAACCTCGGCCAGGCGCTGGAGCGCGTCCCAGCCGACTGGGAGGCGATGATCATCGAAGGGGCGAGCTGGAGCTGTGCCCACGGCCTGGAGCGCTGGAAGAGCGATTGCGGCTGCACGGCCAGCGGCCAGCCGGGATGGCACCAGCGATGGCGTGCGCCGCTGCGCGAAGCGCTCGACGGACTGCGCGGCCACCTGGTCGATCTGTATGAGCGCGAGGCAGGCACGCTCTTCGCCGACCCCTGGGCAGCCCGCGACGACTACATCGGGCTGGTGCTCGATCGCGAGCGCCGGGATTCCGGGGCCTTCCTTGCCCGTCACGCCCTCCGACTCCTCGACCGCACCGAGACGACGAGGGCGTTCAAGCTCCTCGAGCTGCAGCGCCACGCGCTGCTCATGTACACCAGCTGCGGTTGGTTCTTCGCCGAGCTCTCGGGCTTGGAGACGGTGCAGGTGCTCAAGTACGCCGCTCGCGCGATCCAGCTCGCCCGCGAGCTGTCGGGGGTGGATCTCGAGCCACTCCTGGTCGACGGCCTCTCTCGTGCGCCTTCCAATCTGCCGCAATTCCAGGATGGAGCGGGCGTATGGCGGGCCTGCGTTCGTCCCGGCATCGTGCCGTTGGAGACGATGGCCGCCCACTACGCCATCGCCAGCATCGCCGAGCCCTCAGGCCCCTCGGTGCAGCTGGCCTGCTACCCGGTGGAGGTCCGGGCACGGCGCCAGGAGTCGGCGGGAGGGGCGACGTTGGTGGTGGGCCGGCTATGCCTCGATGCCGCTCTCGTGGCTGAGCGACTGGATGTCAGCTACTGCGTGCTCCACCTCGGTGGCTCGGATGTGCGCTGCGGGCTGCGCCCGTTCGTCGACGCCGGGCAGCAGGCAGTGCTGGAGCGCGACCTGTTCGGGCGGCTGGGGTCGCTCAGCCAGCTCCTGCGCGAGATCGACCGGGTCTTCTGGGGCCGCGACTTCGGCTTGCGTGACCTCTTCTTGGACGAGAGGCGGCGGGTGGCGTCCCTGCAGCTGCGCGAGTCGATGCGCCGATACGAGAGCGACTACGTGCAGATCTTCGAGTCCAACCGACGGCTCATGGAGCTGCTCAGGGAGCTCGACCTGCCCATCCCCCGACCGCTCCGAGTGGCGGCGGACGTGGCGCTCACCGCGAGGCTTCAACAGCAAGCCACCGCGCTCGTCGAGGGCGCAGCCGATCTGGCCACGCTCCACAGCGGGCTGCTGGGGGTGGCACAGCTGGCCCATCGGCTCGAAGCGAACCTCGACCTCGAGAGCGTGCGCCCGCTCTTCGACCGGCTCATCCACGACCGGCTGGAGATGCTGGGCCTCGAAGGGGTACACCGCGACCCCGCCTTCGAGCTCATCGAGGTGATCGATCTGAGCGAACGTCTGGGGCTGCAGCTCGACCTGTCGGCGGCCCAGGACCGGCTATGGGGCCTCGTCTCATCGCGGCATGCTCCGCAGATGGATCGCGACACGCTCGAGCGCCTGGCGGCGCGGCTCTGGTTCGATGCCGGCACCCTCGAGAAGCGAGCGAGGATGCAGCATTCGCCCGCCCGAGGCCAGGCGTCCCCGGCCGTCGAGAGCCAGGGGACGGCCCAGGCCAGTGGATGAGGGGACCGAACGCTATTCTGCGAACGCCACGGTGACCACGAAGTGGCCGGCCGAGGTGGGCGCTGCCGCGACCGCGCCGGTCTCGGGCTTCCAGGCCGCTCGGGTCCAGGGCATGGCGACGATCTCCGAGACCATGCGTTCGACCGCATCGCTGGAGACGTCGAAGGCGACCATGCGACTGCCAGCGAGGGCAGGAGCACACTCCTGGCCGGCTGCCTGCGCCACGGCGCAGGCCTTGGCCGCCTCCATCAGCTCCTTGCGCTCGGCCATGGGCTTGCCGCGCGCTTGGCCGACGATCTTGACGAGCGCCAGCTCGAGCTCCTTCTCGGACGCGACCGCGAGGTCTGCGGCCACCGGCGGCCAGGCGGACACCGGGACGCCCACGCCCACCGGTGCGGCGAGGAGGACACGCTCGGCCCCCTTGAAGCGAGCGAGGATCGAAACGACGTACTGTCCGGCGGCGGCAGGCATCTCCACGGTCGTGGCGAAGGTGCCATCGGCCGCCAAGGCCATCTCGCTGCGGTCGACGGTGCCGTCGGGCTTGAGCAGCTCGAGCTCGGTCGCGGCCACGGTCTCCAGGAAGCGGCCCTTGAGCTCGAGCTTGGTGGAGGGCTCGAATCGGCGGGACAAGCCGGCTACCGCGACCACCCGCGGAACCACGACGACCGCCCAGTGCCGCTTGCTGTTGAGCGAGTCCTTGATGTCCGCAGCGCCCACGTAGAGCAGGCCACCGACCGGTCCGAGCGAATCGAGCAGCGGCGCCAGGTCCTCACTCGTGGGGACGAGCGCGTTGTAGCCCACGCTCGCTGCGAAGTAGCGGGCGCCCACATCGGCGATCCCCGCCTCGTGCAGCATGTTGCGACCCTCGGAAGGCAGCACGCCCTTGGCCTGTGCGAGACGGTTGGCCAACATCTTCGCGGCCATGGTCGCACTGGCGTCCGGCATCACCTGCAGGGCGAGCCTTCGCTCCTTGAGCAGCCCCCGGAGATTCTCGATCAGCTGGCCATGGTCGCCGGTCAGGCCCTCGACGGCCGCTGATTCATAGGTCGCGGCAGGAATCGTGATGAGCTTGGCGGGGGCACAGCCGCAAACGGCTGTCACGGCCGCGATCGCAGCAGTACGGAAGAGCGAGGACATGGAAGGGCTCCGACCTGGGCAGCGGGTGGACGCCGGAAGGTAGCCCTGGCCCTCTGAGGGTGTCAACGCGGCTCGGCTTCGCCGTTTCCATCCTCGCCGGGTCGGGCAACGAGCGTGGCGACGAGCTGCGCCTCGAGAAGAGCGGAGAGGGTGGCCGTGGTCTCCTGGAAGCGCGGGAGCTCGTTCTTCGAGAGCGGCTCGGAGCGCGGCATCTTCAGGGCCATGGGGTTCATGTAGTGGCCGCCCCGTTTCAAGGCGTAGTGCAAGTGGGGCCCCGTGGAGGTACCGGTGTTGCCCGTGTAGGCGACCACCTGCTTCTGGGCCACGCGGGAGCCCACCTTGAGGCCCTCGGCGAAGCGCGACAGGTGCAAGTAGCCCGTCTCGTAGCCGTTGGAGTGCCTGAGGAAGAGGAAGTTGCCACCGCCACGATCGCCGTAGACGAGCCGGGTGACGACCCCGTCGCCCACCGCCCACACCGGCGTGCCGACTGCCGCCGCGAAGTCCACGCCGAGGTGGTTCTGGTAGTAGCCCGCGAGCGGGTGCTTGCGCCCGCCGTATCTCGAGGTGATGTGCACGTACTTGAGAGGTGACTTGAGGAAGGGCTTCTTGGCGCTGGTTCCCTTCTCGTCGAAGTAGCTGGTCTCGCCGGCGAGGGTCGTGTAGCGCAGCAAGCGCTTGCTGCCCACGGCGGCGCCCTCATAGCGCACACCGTAGATATCGCCATAGCGCAGCAGCCGCCCGTGCGCGAAGACCTTGTCCACCACGACTCGGATGCGATCGCCCTTGCGCACGTCGCGGTAGAAGTCGATGTCCCAGGCGAGCACGTCGGCGATGTCCACCGCGAGCTCGGGATCCTCGCCGGCTTCGCTCATCGCGTCCCACAGCGAGCTGCGAACGGCGAGATCGACGCTCACTCGGCGCGTCTCCATCTCCACCTTGCGCTTGGCG
The DNA here is from genome assembly GCA_016218885.1 of Deltaproteobacteria bacterium. Classification (GTDB taxonomy): domain Bacteria; phylum Myxococcota; class Myxococcia; order Myxococcales; family UBA5297; genus JACRCT01. The sequence goes on from JACRCT010000419.1 coordinate 4,795, forward strand.
GCGGTCAGGCCCGACGGGCCGCGCTCGACCAGCCATTCGTCGATGGCCGAGGAGCGGATCTCGACGGTCCGCAGCTGGCCCTCCTTGCGCGAGACGCGAATCTGATCGCCGACGCGAGCCTTCCTGAAGTTGTACACGTCCTTGAGCGCAGCCAGGACCTGCTTGAGATCGTCGCCGGCAATCCCGAGATCGATGAGCGATGAGGACAGCGTCTTGTTCTTCCCGATTCGCCCCGCCCTGATATCGAAGACCTCCGGCGGGGGAGGTGGCGGTTCGGGGACCGCGGCCGGCGGAGGTGGCGCATTTCCGATGGTTGCCGCAGGCGCGTCCACGGGCCGGGCACGGTCGCAACCGCCCAGAAGAACCATACCGAGGAGCACCACGACCAAGGACGAACGAATCATCGAATCCAGGCTAGCTTCGAAGCAGGGGCCGGTCAAAAAACCGCTACACCCAGCTACAGAAGCCGCATCCCGTCGTCGTGCCTGACGAACCGAAGCCCCCGCCCCCTTTCATCCGCGCCGCGAACCGGGCCGCCGGCGCTCAGGCGGCTGTCGCCGCGACATGAGCAGAGCCAGGGCAGCGAAGAATGATCCTGCTGCGGGTCCCGCCCCCGTTTCGGCGGCACAGCCACAGCCCGGTGAGATGGCGAGCCCGGCCGCCGCGTCCCCCGGTCGCTGATCAGCGGTGTCTGGCGACAGCGATGCATCGGGGGCGAGCGGAGTCTGAGCATCTCCCAGGAGCACGGGCCCGGCGTCACGCGCGCTCATCTCAGCGTCGAAGCCCTCCTCGGCGGCGTCATCATCCCCAGCAACACTCGCATCTCGGCCTGTGCCAGTGGCGTCGCCCGCCTCTATCCCGCCGTCCTGAACCGGGGAAAGGTCCGCATCCGAGACCGTAGGGGACTCCGCGTCCGAGCCTGATGGCGTGTTCGCGTCCGCGGACGGAGTCAGATCCGCGTCGAGGCCCGGCTGCTCGGCATCGGGCGCCAGCACCCCCGCATCGGGCCCAGGCGGAGGCGCTTGACGCTCGATCGCACCGATGTCACACCGACCGTCGGCCCGCGGGTGGCCCAAGAAGTCCTCAGCGGGGCAGCGAGTGCTGTCGCCTTTGTCGAGCCCGCGGAACACCTCGGTGGGCGTGTAGTCGGAAGGCGTGCCGTCGAGGACCGACACATCCGCCAGCCCCGTCTCTCCCTGGTCGTTGTAGTAGGTCCCGTGCGCCCCGGCGCAGGCGGACTGACACACCACCGCGCTGTGCGCCTCCTGCCCATGGGCGACGATCACGTCCTCGAGCGTCTCGCCCTGGTTCCAGATCCTCGGATTGCCTGACCGACCAGAGGCCATGAACAGGTTGTAGTCGGAGACGAGGTTTCCCTTGGCACCCAGGTAGCGGATCGCGCCGCCACTGCTGCGGCCGAGCACGAACAGGTTGTTGTAGAGCTTGGCGCCCCAGTCGCCGTTGCCCCCGACGGCGCCGACCAAGGCCTTGGCGCCCTCCTCGAGCTGGTGCGTGACGCCAAACGTGTTGTTGACGAACCAGACGTCCTGCCCTCCCGCTCCGTGGAAGATGCCCCACCCGTCCGACACCAGCTCGACGACGCTATTGCGCACCAGGATGTGATCGACGGCGACGTCGTTCACGCCATCGCCTATCGAGACGCCTCCTCCAGCGAAGAGGCGAGAGTCCTGGTTCTCGCCGGTGAGGCAGGGCTTGAAGGCGTGTGCAGCGCAGTCCCAGGTCCCTCCCCCGTTGCATGCCGCGACCCCGTCCAGCGCGACGAACGAGCGGTGTACGTAGACGCGATCGAAGACGATGGGATCGTCTGGACCCGCCCCGCTCATCCCCTCGCAGGAGAGGCCCTGGGGGAAGCCGCCACGCACCTCGATGTCGTAGAGCGCCAGACCGCTGTGCCCGGTCGTGAGATCGCATTGGCTGCCCGAGAGAGCGCGCACGTGCTCGTAGAGGGTATCCACCGAGCCAGCCGGAGGAGCGAAGCCGAAGCGCCCGCCTTCCTGGCGCAGACGCGAGTAGCGGGCGTTCGAAGCTCCAGCCACGAAGCCGTAGGCCAGGCTGCCCTTCCCCGGGTAGTCGAAGCCGCCCACGTTCACCGCGAGGTTGTCGACGACGGTGAACGGCTGCTGCGCGATGAAGCTGCCACCGTGCTCGCCTCCGTTGCCATGCCTCCCCGCCCGCACACCCGCGACGTCGGGGTGGACGCAGCCGCGCGTCTGCAGCCAGACAAAGGCGCCATCGTCTCCCCAGGAGCCGGGAACGGTCTGGACCTGCCCAGGAAGGTCGCCCACCTGGCATGGGCAGTCGCCTCCGCTGCCGGGAGGCGCCTGACCGCTGGCCCAGAGGCGGTAGTACGGGTCCCGGCCGTTCTTCTGCTCGACGAAGAGATTCCAGGCCGCATCCGCGGCCTCCTCGCGAAAGCCGGTGGGCATCTTCCAGTTGGGGTCGACCGCGCTCGCCTTGGAATAGCGCCAGAGGCAGGTGCGTCCTGGCGCCGCCTGCCAGGTCACAGTCGGCGGGCGGGGGCGCAGCTCGGTGATCGTCACATCTTCGGGGCCGGCGCCTTGTCCCAGGATCTCCACGAAGCTCGCCACGTCCAGCGCGGCGGCGGTGAGCGTAGGCCCGCGATAGGGCTCCTCGAGCGTCACCAGAGATCCGCTCGCGGCCGCGACTCGGCTCCAGGCGAAGCCTCGCCCACCCGCGCAGCGCACGAAGGTGCCAGGGACGACCTGAGCCGAAATCGCCGCGGTGCACGCGAGCGTCCTCCCGCCCCGGGCGCAGCTGCAGGAGTTCACGCCTGCGGCCAGCAACGCGCCGCCATTCGCCTGGACCACTCCCGTCTCGAAATAGGCTCCGGGCTGGATGAGGCAGCGATCGCCACCCTGAGCGAGGCCAGCGCATCTGCCGATGGTTCGAAAGGCGAGCCCGGCCGAGTTGCCTGCGCCGGAGTGCGCGTCGTCACCATCGGTGCGCACGTGAAAGTCCGCGCCCCGAGCAGACGACACCACGAGTTGGAGCAAGAGGAGCGCTCTCCAGTTCCACCGCGCCTTCATCGCGACCTCGCTTGCTCGCACTGGATGAACCGGCCATTGGACAGCCAAGCACTTCTCGCAGACGCCCGAGTGAGATAGACAAGCCTACGCCATGTGCATGGCCGTTTACCTCGCGACTTCGCAGCCGGTCCCGACGAAGGACCGGTCACCGCTTTCGATCGAGCCCACTGCCCCCGAGAGCGCGGCGCGGTTGCGTCAGCACTTCACGCTGGAGCACCTCTACTACGTGGCCTCTCACGAGGGATGCGGCTGCGGCTTCATCACCGACCAGGACCAGGGCACGGACGAGGACTGCGCCGACCGTGCCGCGAGCCTGTCCGCGCTGCACGAGCTCGTGCACGAGACGGCGCTCCTCACCCCGGGGGCACAGCTGCTGGTGTGCTTTGACGGCGAAGAGGAGACGGCGCCGGAACACTCCCGCACGCTGGAGGACCCCGACCAGCTCCGGGTCCGCTGGGGTGATCGCATCCTGTACTCGGTGCTCGTTCGACGCTAGGCGCCTCCTCCGAGCCCGGCTGGTTGAGGTCCTCAAAGCACCCGAGTAGCTTGCCGGCATTCTCAGGAGCCTCTGAATGCGCCTTGGCGGCTTCGTCATCCACGGCAACGCCCGCGAAACCCTCGGACCCTGCCTCGAAGGACCCCTCGAGGTCTGCGACGAGGTGGTGGCGGTGGACTCCGGTGCGACCGATGGCTCATCTTCCCTGGCGCGTGCCGCAGGGGCGCGACAGGTCCTGGTTCGCTGGGAAGGCTATGGCGCGGCGCGTGCCGCCGCCGCGGCTGCGCTGTCGGGCTGCGACTACCTGTTCTTCCTCGACGCCGACGAGCGCCTCGCGGAAGGGGCGGCGGAGCAGATACGCGCCTGGCGTGCTTCCTGCCCCCGCCTGCCCCACTACCGGCTCCCACGGCGTGATTGGGCCGATCTGGCCACGGGTCGCTTCCTCTTCCGCGTGGAGCGGCACGTCAGGTTGGTGCGCGGCGACGCTGCGACCTGGCAGGCGAAGATGATCGTCCATGAGGCGCTCCCCCGCCGACCGTCCTTGGATCTGGCCGCGGCCATCGACCACCGCTTTGCCACCTCTCTGGAAGAGCTGGAGGCCAAGCAGGAGCGATACGCGCTCTTGTGGGCACTACGGGCGCGAGGCGAGGGTTGGGCGGCCAAGAGCACCTTTGGCCGGCGGGCGGCGCACCTCCTGCGTGATGCCGTCTTGAAGGGAGCGCTCTTTCGGGGAGGGGTCCCAGCCCTGCGCCTGGCCTGGGCTGTCTCGCGCTATCACGTGCGCAAGTACCAACTCCTGCGGGAGGTCCGCATGGGCAAGCACGAGGACCTGGTGCGCGCCTTCGACGCGGGGCGATTCGCCGAGCTCTTCGAGCCGCCCGCACCTCCGGCCAGCACCGAAGGGCAGAAGCCATAGCTGGAGCTGCAGTCTGCAGGCTCAGGCGAGGAGCAGGGCCACTCCGAGGATGACTCCCGCCAGCGCCCCCGCCTTCGGCAGCCGGTTGCGCTCGCGGAAGGCCAGGCCGCCGACGCCGAAGCTGATCACGACGTTGGCGCGCCGCGCGATGGAGACGACCGAGATGAGCGCCCCGGGGATCGCCACGGCACGGAAGTAGGCGTAGTCCGCCAGAAGGAGCAGCACCGCGACGGCGAGGATGGCGGCGCGCCAGCGGAACGGCGTCGTCGCGCTCCGGCGCGGCCACCAGAAGGCTCCCACGAGGAGCCCCTGGAGCAGCGTGCTGTCGAGGGTGAACCAGAACTGAACGGTGACCGGCGGAAGAGCTGCGCTCTGCAGAAGGTGCTTGTCGTACAGCCCGCTGCCTGCCCCCACCAGGGTCCCCGCGAAGAGCAGCCACACCCAGCGATTGCGCTCAAAGCGGATGCCCTCGGCGCGCCCGAGGAGGGAGAAGCCCCAGTAGGAAGCAAAGAGCACCGCGATGCCCGCCCATTGCGCAGCCGTAGGAGCCTCACGAAAGAGGGCCAGCGCCCCCAGGAGCACGAAGAGCGGAGCGCTCGCCCGGACCGGCGCCGCCAAGGAGATGGGCAGGTGCTTGAGTCCGAAGTAGGTGAGCGTCCAGGACAGGGTCACGATGGCTGCCTTGGCCAGGACGAGCAGGTGCCCGCGCAGATCGAGCGCCTGCACCACGATGCCGAGACCCAGGGCGAATTCCGGCGCCAGGAGGGAAACGGCCCCCCAAGGCAGGACCAGGAACGCGCCGGTCGCGCTGCAGGCAAAGAGCACAGGGAGGACGGCGTTCTCCTGCAGGGCCGCCTTCTTGGCAACGTCGTACAGCCCCAAGGCGACCGCGGAGAGGATGGAGAGGACGAGCCAGGACATGCGTCTACGCCCGCCGCGCGCCCCCCCGACCGCCGGGTCCCGAACTCTCGCAGAAGCCGGGGCGGCGCGTCCAGGGCGGCCTGGAACGGACAACACCGAGGAGGCGGGCGATTGCTCCTGCGCTTGTTGAAGACTCGGGAACGTTGTTATTCCAGAAGAGTGGGCAAGCTTCTGATCCTCGGGTTCGCGATTCTTCCCGTGGTAGAGGCTTGCCTGCTGGTCGGCATCGGCCGCCGGGTAGGTCTCTGGCCGGCCGTTTCGCTGGTGGTCCTCAGCGGCATGGCTGGTGCCCTGCTTGCCAAGCGTGAGGGGCTACGAGTCCTGCAGGACTACCAGCGGACCCTCGCCGCCGGGCGAATCCCTGAGGAGGGCATGCTCGGCGCCGCGCTGGTGGTGATGGGCGGGGTCCTGCTCGTGGTGCCGGGCATCCTGACCGACTTGGCCGGCCTGCTACTCCTGGTGCCTCCGACCCGCCGGCTGATCGCCAAGGCGATACGCAGCCAGCTCGGTCGCCGCCT
>JACRCT010000429.1 GCA_016218885.1 Deltaproteobacteria bacterium
CGCCGAGCGCTTCCTGGAGCGGGCCGTCGACCACGACATCGACGTGGTGAGCTCCTCCTATGCGTGCGGCGTCGGGCTCGACAGCGACGGAACCCGACGCGTCCGGGTGATGCGCGAGGGCCGGGGCATCTCGACCATCCGCTCTCGCTCGGTGGTGCTGGCCATGGGCTGCCGTGAGCGCACCCGGGGCGCGATCCGCATCCCCGGCACCCGCCCGGCCGGCGTGCTCACCGCGGGGCTCGCCCAGAAGCTCGTCAACATGATGGGCATGCTGCCGGGCAAGCGCGTGGCGATTCTGGGCTCGGGCGACATCGGGCTCATCATGGCGCGCCGGCTCAGGCTCGAAGGCTGCGAGGTGGCGGGCGTGTTCGAGCTGATGCCCTACTCCAATGGCCTGACCCGCAACGTGGTGCAGTGCCTGGACGACTTCGGCATCCCGCTGCACCTGTCCACCACGGTGGTGGAGATCCACCGGGGCGACCGCCTGGAGAAGATCACCGTGGCGCCGGTGGGCAAGGACCTCGTGCCCGATCTCTCGCGCAAGAGGGACGTGCCCTGCGACACTCTGCTGCTCTCCATCGGCCTCATCCCCGAGAACGAGCTCTCGCAGAGCCTGGGCGTGGAGCTCGACGTGGTGACCAGCGGTCCGCGCGTCTGCTCGACCATGGAGACCAGCCTCCCCGGGGTCTTCGCCTGCGGAAACGTGCTGCACGTCCACGACCTGGTGGACTACGTGACCGAGGAGGCGCTGCTCGCCGGGCGCTTCGCGGGCGAGCATGCCCAGGGCATCCGCCGCCCCAAGGACAACATCCACCTCGTGCCCGGCAACAACGTGCGCTATTGCGTGCCGCACACCCTCTCCCCGGGGCGTGAGCACACCGTCTACATGCGCTGCAAGGAGCCGATGCGACCGTGCATCATCCAGGTCGGAGATCTGGTGCAGCGCAAGCTGGGGTTCGTCGTTCCGGCAGAGATGATCATGTTCAAGATCAAGCCCGACCTTCTCGAGCGGTTCCACGGCGACACGCTTCGCATCGACATCCACCCGGTGGAGGCCGCGGCGGCCGCCGCGCGTTGAAGCGATGAGCGAGACCCGGAGCTTCATCTGCATCGGCTGCCCCGTGGGCTGCCCCCTGGTGCTCACCCACGAGGGTCGCGACATCGTCGAGATCGAAGGGGCCGCGTGCAACCGCGGGGCGAAGTACGCCACCCAGGAGTTCACCGATCCGCGGCGGGGGATGTCGACCACCATCGCCATCGAGGGCGCGCGCTGGAAGAGGCTGCCGGTCAAGGTCACCTGCCCCATCCCCAAAGACCGGGTCCTCGAGGCGGCGCGCGCCAGCCACCGCCTGCGCGCCCGGGCGCCCATCCGCCGCGGCGATGTCCTCCTCGACAATCTGCTGGGAGAGAAGGGCATTCAGGTCGTGGCCACCCGCTCCAGGGCGCGGGCTTCAGAGTGATGGGCTGCGCTTGGGAGGCTGACGTGAAAAGAACGCTCGCTGCCGCTGCCGTCCTGTCCCTGGTCTTCATCGCTTGCTCGGGAAACGACGACTCGACTTCCGACTCGGGTCCCCGGCCCACCGACGCATCCCCTGCTGGCTCGGACGCGGGCGACGGGATTCCAGACACGGGTCGCCCGGGGTTGGATGCGGCGCAGCCTTCCGGGGCTGATGCCGCAGCGCCCCAGGCCGACGCGGGTGGGCCGGTGGATGCCGCCCAGTCGGGGCCGGACGCCGCGTTGGGCGGCCTCGACGCCGCGAGCCCGCTGGGCTACGACGCCGGCCCGAGCTCCGACGATCCCTGCACCTTCAACGCGGACTGCACCCTGCTCACCGAGCGTTGCGAGTGTGACGAGATCGAGGGTTGCTTCTGCAAGGCGGGGCCGCGCGGCGCTGGGCGTTCAGGGGTCGCGCTCTGCAACAGCGGCAACGACTGCGAGACCGCGCTCTGCATCGAGGGCTGGCCGGCGGGAACGTCCTATTGCTCGGGCCCCTGCACCGGCAGCGGCACCGACGGAGGCTGCGGCCCAGCGCTGCCGGTCTGCTCCAACATCGCCTTCGTGGGGAAAGTCTGCATCCGCGATCCGCACGGCGGGTGATGCACGGGCCTATTCGCCGATCTTCTTGATGCCCTTGGCGACGGAGTTTCCGATCCACCCGACGGCGTTGCCGGCCGTCTCGAGGGCCTTGCCCGCGCCGGTCCCGCCCGCATTCTCGATAGCCAGGCCAGAGACGCTGAGGGCATTCGCCGCGAGGCCGGTCACCGAGCCGACGACTCCGGCGGCCACGCGCGACGCACCTTGCGCGATGCGGCCCTTGCCGAGGTCGGCGACGCCGTTGGCGAGGTTGCTGACGCCATGCATGATCGAGGCGGGCGCCGCGAGCTCGAACGCGTTGCTCGCCGGCAGCTTCTTGGAGTCGGCCTGGTCGAGCAGGATGTAGGAGCGATCGAAGCCAACCTCGGCGTTGAACATCTTGAGGTTGCTCCAGAGCTGATCGAAGCGCTCGAAGGGGACGGTCTGCTGGACGCCCCAGGGGTTCTGATAGGTCACGTACTGCTTGCCCTCGCTCGTGAAGGCCTCGGTCGCCACCATGTAGTGCCAGCCGGTGTCCTTCTCCGAGCCGCGGCTGAGCTTGCCGTCCTGCGCCTGCTCGACGTCGGTGAGGACCATGATCTGCCGGCCGTTGGCGAGCTCGTTCTGCAGCTTCTCGAAGCTGCCCTTGTCGTAGACCGCCGCCTGCAGACCCTTGCCCTTCGCGTACTGAGTGATGTCGTCCATCGAGGTCCAGATGTTGACCTCGCGGATCTGGCTGTCGATCTCGGTGCGGGGAACACGGACGCCCATCCGCTCGAGGCAGATGGCGAGGGAGGTCGTGCCGCAGGAGTTGGTCTGGCCCTGGTCGAAGTCGGCGCGCCCGTACATCTGAACGAGGGACCGGTCGGGCTGGCTCGGACTCGGCGTTGCGCTGGGCGCTGCCTGGAAGGTGTCGAGGTTGCGCGTCGAGACCTGAGCGGCAACGACCGCCTTCTTGTCCTTTGTCGCAGCCGGGCTGGTCGACGGGCGGACCGGCTTGGGCTGGAGGGGAGGAGAAGATGACTTAATCCGGTTGCTCATGGGCCTCTCCGGGTCAGCGTCTGATTGGATGCCATTGTCGTCTGCGCAATCGCGTTGTTGCTTCTTGGCGCGCCTTCCATCAGCGGTCAAGCGCCCGCCGGGTTCGACCTCAGGAAACGGAGCGGGTGGCGTGCAACGCGGTACCTGGCACCACGCGGACATCGCGCGTGGCCATCCGCTTCATCTCCGCGATATTGCTCGGGGAATCAGACTCTCGAGCCAGCGGGCGACCTCGACGACGAGCGGGGCACAGACCGAATGGTGCAGGTCGCGCTCCTTCGCAATGCGCCTGCCTTCCTCGGTCCGCAGGTCGCAGCCCAGGAGGTTTCGGCACAGCAGGCTCTGGTGATGCGCCTTGAACCAGGCCAGCAGCTGCTGGGTCTGAGCGTAGACCCGCTCCTTGCGCTTGACCGGATCCGTCTCGTCAGCGCGGCCATCACGCAGGCCCATGACCATCACCGCCCCAGTCAGCGCCCCGCAGATCTCACCCTCCCGGCTCACGCCCGCGCCGAATCCGGCCGAGAGCGCCAGGCAGGTCTCGCGATCCACGCCCAGCTCCGGCCCGAAGGCGGCACACACCGACTGGGCGCAGCTGTAGCCCTGTTCGAATAGCGCGAGGGCCTGGTCCGATTTCAGCTCCATTCGTTCCTCCAGGCGACTCGGGAGCGCCTCGCCCGGACAGATGAAAGCCGCGGGCAGGCGCGAGCGTCCTTTGCTCAGCTCACGGAGTCGACAGCGCCTTCTCGGTCGCGCGCAGCAGGGCATCGGCGCTCACCGGCGCACCGGTGGCATTCTTCATCCACACGTCGGGGATGACGCAGCCGAACTTCGCCATGCGCTCGAACTCCACCCCCAGCGCCGGGCTCTTCTTGAGGTGCTCCTCGATCTGGAAGGCGATGAGGTGCCCGAGCGGATAGTCCGGGGTGTAGAGCGGATAGGCGATGAGGTGCGAGTAGATCCCCAGCAGCACGGTGTCCTTCCCACCCAGGATGGGCGCGAAGAACCGGTTCCAGACGTCCTTGGAGATCTGCACCACGGCCTCGCGCAGCTGCGTCGGGGTGGCGGTGGGATGGTCGTAGAGCCAGTGCCAGGCCCGGATGTCGACCAGCGCCACACCGGCGATCTCCCAGGTCATCCAGAAGGCGTTGAGGACCTTGGCCTTCTCGGACGCGGGATCGGGCCGGGTCAGCCCCAGCAGCTCCAGGTCGCGAGCCTGGAACACGAAGGCGAAGGCCTCGGTGAAGGCGTTATTGGGCACGCCGGCGAGCAAGGTGTGGTCCACCTCGTAGAGCGAGACCACCTGCTCCACGTTGTGGCCCAGCTCGTGGATGGCGACGTTGTAGCCCTTGTAGTCCATGCCGCCGGCGCCGATGCGCGAGCGCAGGTGGGCGTTGTCGCCGCGGCGCATGGCCTGCATCGCGTGGCCGGCGCCGCGCGCGGGGTCGACGTCGATGTGCGAGGCGATGAAGGGGATGCGCTCTTGGGCGAAGCCGAGATCGCCGAGGATGCGCGGGATGTCGGAGGCGAAGGCCTGCGGGTTGGGGTAGCGCTTGCGCGTCAAGGCGTCGAGCTCCGCCTCGCTCTGGCTGCTGCGCGGCTTGAAGCCGCTGTACCAGAGGTCGAAGGGCTCGAGCTTGCGGCCCAGGCGCTGCTCGATGAGCGAGCCGACCTTCCCCGCCACCGGAGATTGGAGCACCTCGGTGAGCAGCGCCACCACGCGCTCCTCGGGCATCTCGCGGTGCACGTCGAAGCGACGGGCGATGAGCGTGGGGGCGATGGGGGTGTGCGGGTCGGCGAGCCGGTTGGCCTGGAACTGCGCCAGCCAGCGCGCATAGCGGGCGTCGGGCTCGGGCGCTGCGTCCGCCTTGGCCTCGCGCCCCGCCGGAGCGTCGGGCTCGATCGCCTCGGCGGGCGCAGGGTGCACGAGGTTCTGGAAGGGATCCCAATCGACCTTCGGGTTGTCGATGACCGCCGCGGGGATGGTCTGGCTGACGATGCGCGCCATCACCTGGGCGATGGTGCGCTGCTTGGCGAGGCCGGTCTTCTCGTCGGCGTAGTTGGCCTTGAGCTCGTCGCGCAGGTTCCAGTGGCTGATCAGGCGCAGGCCCTTGGGGAAGAGGCGCTCGCCGGCCGGGCCGAGCACGTGGTGCATCCACACGTTGTACTGGGCGATGTAGAGGTCGGCCTCGGCTCCGACCTGGGCGATCTTCTGGTTCACCTCACCGGGCACGCGGAAGGCGAAGCTGCCTGCCAAGCGGGCCTCGGCCCACTGGCGCCGCGTCCACGAGGGACCCAGCGCGAGCCGCTCCTTGAGGGTGGTGAGCGGGAAGTTGAGCAGGACGAGGAAGCCGATCTTCGAGTCGAAGAGGTCGTCGGTCAGGTGGGCCGCGGGATCCAGCCCGGAGAGCAGGGGATCGATGGGCAGCAGGGGTCCCACGTCCACGTCGGTGGCCCAGCGCAGCGCGCGGGTCATCTCGTTGAAGTGGCCACCCAGCTGCTCGAAGGCGGCCTCCAGCCGATTCAAGGTGGCCTCGCGCTGCGCGTCGTCGGCGATGAAGCCCTGGCGCACGAACGCGGCGAAGTCGCCGTCGGAGGAACGCCACATCGCCGCCACCTGGTCGACCCCGCGCTCGATGCGCGCCCGATGGTCCTCGCCGTGCTTGGCCACCAACTCGCCCTTGAGCTGGGCGCACTCCTTCTTGAGATCCATCGGTCCCTCCCCGGGCCGGCTGGCAACCGGTTGGCGCGCCGCGCAGCCCGCCGTCAGCCAAGAAAGTCCACTTCCAAGGATCAGCACTCGAGCAATGGTTTGGGGGCGCATGCGTAGGGCTGCATAGCCTGGAGCCGCTCCAGCGAGCAAGAGATAGGTGAGCCGATGGCCCGCCCTCTTCCCTGGGCGCTATCCCAGGCCCTGGCCAAGAGAGACGTGAAACCAAAACGCGCTGTGCCGGATATGGCTATTGCTTGCTGCTCGAGTGGTTGGCTGCTCTCCCTGCCGGGGTGGGCTCCTCTCATGTGGCTCTGCAGGCAGAGGCAGGCCCTAACAATGCGATTCTTCAGTGCTTTCAGCCCCTACACTCCAGACCCGGGACCTTGGAGCGCAGCATTGGAAATCGCTGGCTGGGTCTGACCCACTCGGGCTAAAGAATGGCCGCCCTTTGAGCGAGGTATCGATGCCCCCCATCGTCGCAGTCCGCAACGTGGTCAAGGAGTACAAGCTCGGCAAGATCGTGGTCCCCGCGCTCCGCGAGGTGAGCCTTACGATCGAGCCCGGCGAGTTCCTGTCCATCGCCGGCCCCTCGGGGAGCGGCAAGACCACCCTGCTCAACCTCATCGGCTGCGTGGACACCCCCACCTCTGGAGCCGTGGAGGTCGCGGGCAAGGACACGCGCACCCAGTCGGAGCGGGCGCTCACCGACCTGCGCCTGCACCACCTGGGCTTCATCTTCCAGTCCTTCAACCTGGTGAACGTGCTCAACGTCTTCCAGAACGTGGAGTTCCCGCTGCTCTTGCAGGGGAAGATTTCCGCGGCCGAGCGCAAGACGCGGGTGATGGAGCTCTTGGAGCAGGTCGGCCTGTCCGAGCACGTCAAGCACCGCCCCAACGAGCTCTCCGGAGGCCAGCGCCAGCGCGTCGCCGTGGCCCGGGCGTTGGTGACCCGCCCGCAGATCGTGCTCGCCGACGAGCCCACCGCCAACCTCGACTCCCAGACCGGGTCCAACATCATCGACCTGATGCGGGAGATGAACCGCAAGCAGGGCACCACCTTCATCTTCTCCACCCACGACGCCAAGGTGATGGCCCACGCCAGCGCGGTGGTGAAGCTTGCCGACGGCAAGATCGTCGAGAAGACGACCAGCAGCGGCAATGGCGTCGCGGCGTCCTCCCGGGGCGCCGTCGCGGGAGCCCACTGATGCGCGGCCAGCTCGAGATGCTGGGCATCCTCATCCAGATCGCCCTGCGCAACCTCTTCGCCAGCCCCCTCAAGACCGCCATCGTCGGGGGCATCATCTGCTTCGGCTCGGCGGGGGTAGTGGTGGGCGCCTCGCTCGTGGACTCGATCAACCAGGGCATGGCGAAGTCCATCATCGGGTCCGCCGCCGGCCATCTGCAGGTCTTCAACTCCGAGTCCAAGGACGACCTCGCCCTCTTCGGCGGCATGATGGGCGACCCCGACCTGAAGCCGATGGAGGACTTCTCCAAGGTCAAGAAGACCCTGCTCTCGGTCCCCAACGTGAAGCAGGTCGTGCCCCAGGGCGTGGCCGAAGCCATGGCCTCCTCGGGCAACCAGCTCGACTTCGCGCTCGAGCGGCTGCGCGACGCGGTCAGGAAGCGCCAGGCCGGCGAGGGGCTTGCGGACGCCGAGTACGAGGCCCTCAAGGACCACGTCCGCCAGATGATCGCCCTGCTGCAGAAGGACGCCCAATCGGTGGGGACCATGGTGGAGGAGAAGGCGATCGACCCCCAGGCGCAGGCCGAGCTCGCCCGCGCTGCAACCGACGAGTTCTGGGCCTCGTTCGAGAAGGACCCGCTGGACTCGCTGGAGTTCCTGGAGAACAAGATCGCGCCGCAGTCGGTGGACGGCGACTTCCTCTGGGTGCGCTACATCGGCACCGACCTCGACGCCCACCTCAAGGCCTTCGACCGCATCCAGCTCGTCGAGGGCGAGATGATCCCCAAGGGCCAGCGGGGCATCGTCTTCCCCAAGCTCTATTACGAGGAGTGGATCAAGCTGAAGACGGCGATGCGCCTGGACAAGCTCAAGGAGGCGCGCGAGGTCAACCACAAGCGCATCGCCACCGACGAGGAGCTGCAGCGCTTCGTCAAGGAGAACACCGAGCAGGTGCGCGAGATCGTGATCCAGCTCGACTCGCTCAAGCGGGCCACGCTGGTCGCGCGGCTGCAGAAGGCGTTGGGCTCGACCGAGGCCGACGTCGGTAAGCTCCTGTCCCAAGCGCTGCAGACCGACGACGCCAACTTCGACGAGCGCTACCAGCTCTTCTACGAGCAGGTCGCCCCGCTGGTGAAGATCTACCAGGTCAGGCCCGGGGACACGATCACCATCAAGGCCTTCACCAAGAGTGGCTACGTCAAGTCCATCAACGTGAAGCTGTACGGCATCTTCACCTTCAAGGGCCTGGAGAAGGCAGGCTTTGCCGGGCTCATGAGCCTGTTGGACCTCATGAGCTTCCGCGACCTGTACGGATACATGAACGCCGACCAGATCGCCGAGATCAAGAAGCTCAAGGAGGCGGCCGGGGCCCGGGCGGTGAACCGCGAGCGCGCCGAGGACGAGCTGTTTGGCGGCGGAGCCCAAGTGGTGGGCGAGACCCAACCCGGAGAGTTCGACGAGTTCGCGTCGATGGGACCCGTCAAGGTCGCCAACGAGCTGGCGCGGGTCTATTCGCCTGAGGAGATCGAGCAGGGCGTGGCGATCAACGCCGCAGTGCTGCTCGAGGACCCCACGCGCTCCGCCGAGACCGCCAAGGCCATCGAGGCAGCCGCCCAGCGCGACGGGCTCAAGCTCAAGGTCCTGGACTGGCAGAAGGCGGCGGGGATGGTGGGCCAGCTCATCAGCATCGTCAGCCTGGTCATCGTTTCGTTGATGCTGATCATCTTCCTCGTCGCGCTGATCATCATCAACAACGCCATGGTCATGGCCACGCTGCAGCGAGTGAAGGAGATCGGTACCTTGCGCGCCATCGGGGCTCAGCGCCGCTTCGTGCTGATGATGGTCACCTTCGAGACCGTCGTGATCGGCCTGTTCTTCGGCATCGTCGGCGCGGGCGTCGGCGCGGCGATCGTGTCGGCGCTGAGCAAGTGGGGCATCCCTGCGGGCTCCCAGGAAGCGCAGTTCATCTTCTCCGGGCCGCGCCTTCATCCCTGGCTCTCGGGCACGAACCTCGTCATCGCGCTCGCCGTGGTGCTCGGGGTGAGCATCCTCTCCGCCATCTACCCGTCGGTGCTGGCAACCCGCGTCACGCCGCTCGAGGCGATGCTGTCCGACGACTAGCGTCAATAAGCACTGGGCAGAAGGGGCCGCAGCACAGCCTCAAGGATCATCCGAATGGCTCTCATCGACCTCCAGATTGCGGCACGCAGCCTCGCCCAGCACAAGAAGCGCTCCGCCTTCCTTGGCTTGGCGATCTGCGGCGTGACCGCGCTGCTCGTCATGCTCATGGGCCTGACCGATGGCCTCCAGGAGACCATCCTCAAGACCGGCTCCACCTTGATGACCGGGCACGTCAACGTCGGCGGCTTCTACAAGATCACCGCCGGCAGCGCCGTGCCCCTGGTGACCGACTACGAGAAGGTCCTCGAGCAGGTCCGGCCGCTGGTCCCGGAGCTCGATTACGCGGTGGGCCGAGGCCGCGGCTACGCCAAAGGGGTGGCCGAGACCGGCTCCATGGACCTGGTGCTCGGCGGCCTCGACCTCGAGAAGGACTTGGGCTTCAAGAAGGTCATCGTCCCGGCCGAGGGCAGCCTCGACGACCTCGGCATGCCTGGCTCGCTGCTCATCTTCCAGTCCGAGGCGAAGCGATTGGGGGTCAAGGCCGGCGACACCCTCACCCTCTCCGCGCCGACGTACCGCGGCATGGCCAACACCGCCGACGTCCGGGTGGCGGTGATCGCCAAGGACATGGGGGTGATGAGCTACTTCAACGCCTACCTGCCCTTCCCCACGCTGCAGGCGCTCTACCAGCTCAAGGCGGGCTCCACCGGGGCCATCCACCTGTACCTCAAGGACCACCGCGACTCGATCAAGGTGGCCGAGCGCCTGCGCAAGGCCTTGGAAGGCCTGGGCTACCGGATCATGGACCCTGACCCCCAGCCCTACTGGATGAAGCTGATGATGAAGGTCCCCAAGGAGGACTGGACCGGGCAGAAGCTGGACATCACGACCTTGACCGACGAGCTCAGCTTCGTCCAGCAGACCATCGCCCTCCTCCAAGCCGCCACCGGGGTCCTGCTCTTTGTGCTCGTCTGCATCGTCGGCGCGGGAGTGATGAGCACCATGTGGATCGCCATCCGCGAGCGCACCCGGGAGATCGGCACGGTGCGCGCCATCGGGATGCACCGCCGGCGCGTCCTGCTGATGTTCCTGACCGAGGCCTTCCTGCTGGGCCTGTTGAGCACCACCGCCGGCGCGCTCGC
>JACRCT010000430.1 GCA_016218885.1 Deltaproteobacteria bacterium
CGCCGGCCCCCCAAGCAGCCATGCGCGAGAGCCAGCGGAAGCCGCCGACCTGGTAAGGGCGCAGCTCGGCGACCAGGCCAGCCGGGAGCGCCGGCTCGACGCTCTTCGCGGACCTCATCCGCTCCACGATCGACCGCCACTCGTCGCACAGGCGCGCCTCGCCGGCCGAGTCGAGCAGGTCGTCGAGAGCCTCGGCGGCGGCCAGGCTCGCTTCGAGGCCTGCGCGGCCCACGTGCACGACCTCTGCGGCCTTGGAGGCGCGCGCGCGCAATTCCTCGGACACCGCCATGAATCGTCCGGGACCCAGCTCCACGTAGCGGCGCCCCCGGCGCATGGCGTCGAAGAGGACTGCCAGGGCGACCCGCTCTCCGTCGATTTCCACCTCGCCCGAGAGACCGAACCAGTCCTGACGGCGCTCGATGCTGACCGTCAGCGACTTGGGCTCGGCGGAGCGAGTCACCTTGATGCGCTGCTCCTCTCGTGGCCACTCGACGACTACGTCGGTCCCCGCGCGACGCTCGAGCGCCGCGAGCAGGTCGAGGCCCTCCTCTCCCGCCAGGTCGATTCTCCACGGAGACCAAGCGGGCTGTTCGGGTCCTGGCTCGGGCACGGGTGGAAGCGCCAGCTCGCAGAGGAGCTGCCGGGCGCGCGCCACCTCGTCGACCTGATCGCGATCGACGAACACGCGCCTGCCCTCGGCAAAGGCGCTAATCCGCACGGGTCCTTCGCCCGGAGGAGCCGTGGGACCACCGGGGAGGGGGCGGACCAGCGCCTCGACGAGCAGGCTCGTGCCGGTCGGGGTCAGGCGCAGGACGAGACGGCGATCGGCCTCCACGGCGTGCCCCTCGAGCTCGGGAGGCAGGTGCAGCGGATTGCTCGGGCCCAGGCGCGAGATGCGCCTGAAGAGCTCCTCGAGAGCCTCCGGGGGAAACGCGGCCTTGCGTTGTCGCAGGACCTTGACGACGCACTCGAGAGTGGGGCTCAGCTCTAGCAAGATCAGGGCGCGCCGCTCGGGATCGACCAGCGCGTGGTAGCGGCTGTCTGCGCCCAAGGCGACGAGCTTGGCGCCGAGCTCGGCGTCGCCGTCCACGTGCAGGCCGAGCACCCAGGTCTGCTCCTCGCCGCGGGTCAAGGCGAGCTCGGCCTTGCCGTGCACCACCTGGAGCGTGGTCGAGGGATCGTCCGCATGGACGACCCGTGGATGGCCGGCAAGAAGCCCGAGGGCCTGGAAGACGAAGAAGCGGGAGTCCCCGTCCTCGAGCGCAAGGAACTCATCGTCAGCGTAGTCGTACGGGTCGTAGTCGTACTCGGAGGCGTGGCCGTAGCGCTGATGAGCGCTGAGCAGAGCCAGGATCGCCCGGGTGTTCGGGAGATCGAGCTCCGCCTCCGGGAGGGAGTTGAGGGGCGCGCGGGTGCCGGCCGACCAGGCGCCGGTCTTGAGGCGAGCGTGCACGAAGGGGGTGAGGCGAAGGTCGGGCGAGGCTGCGAGCCGCCAGGAGACCTGCAGCTCCTTGCCCGGAACGGCTGCGCCGGGCGTGCCATGCTCGGGCCCGAGCGCGGCATCGAGCGAGCGCAGCACCTTGGACCAGGCGGGGGTCGCCAACGCCTTGGCGAGCCGGGCCGCCATGGCACCTGTCGGCTCGTAGAGCATGTCGAGCGTCGCGTCCATGGCCCTGAGCCGGTGTGCGCAGAGCGTCGACGAGCCGCACTCGCATGTGATGGGGACTGGGCCGTGGCGCCAGCCGTCGAGCTGGAAGAGCACCCAGAATGAGCCGGTGGCGCGCCAGGAGAGCCTGAGCGCGTCGTCGTCGAGCGTGAACTTTCCGCGCAGATCCCAGCCGCCGGGCAAGGAGAGCTCGCGGTGCCCCGCCTGGAGCTGCTCGGACAGAGCGCGCGCGAGCGGGGCCAGCAGAGGGTTCGCAGGAGGAGCAGAGCGCGCCTCCTGGCGCAGGCGCTCGCTCGCAGCGGCCCGAAGGGCGATGATCGCCCGGGCCAGGAGGCAGGCGCGGGCATGGGCGCGCAGCTGCTCGCGTGCTGGCGCGCTCAAGTCGTTCGGCACCCCGACGCCGAATGGCTTGGACGCGGCAGCGCCGAGCTGAAGGTTGCGCGCCTTGCGGTAGAGCACCTGAGCAACGGTCGACGAGGGCTTCGAGTAGGGCGTGTCCAGCAGCGGGAGCGTCAACGCGCGCTCGATGCCAAGAGCGAGCGCCCATTGGCGAAGGTGCGTCGGGTCCTCGGGCGGTGGCTCGGCTCGATGTGCGTCCAGGCGTGAATAGTACGGGGACTTGGAAAGGGCCCTCAGGTAGGCACGCAAGGACCTCTCGATGGACGTGCGCTGCCCGCCGACGAAGCAGCTGCGCAGCGCCGCAGGCTCCTCGTTCGCAGGCGACTCGAGGAGCTGGCGTAGCGTGAAGCCGGGAAGCTCGGCGACGACCTCGCTCAAGGCATGCCGGGCGTGCCAGGAAACCTGAGGCGCCTCGGTCATCGGAAATGCGGCCAGCGGCTCGTCCAAGGCCGCTTCGACTCTGAGCTCGGCGGCCAGGTTTAGAAGCCCAGCGAGCGGGGGAGCGCTTGGTGGGCCAGCTGGAGGGGTGTTCCCGAACAACGTGCGTAGGGTACCCATGGGAGCCTTTCGATCGGGTAGCCAGGTCATTCCTTCTGTATCAACACGCGGTGGCGCGACGGTCGCGCGCGCCTCAGGGCCCCAGCCCCACCCACTGGGCGCCGTCCTCGTAGACCTCCTTCTTCCAGATCGGCACGTCCTGCTTGAGGCGCTCGAGGGCGTGCTCGCAGGCGAGGAAGGCCTCCTTGCGGTGCGGGGCGGCGGCGGCGATGACCACCGCGACCTCGCCGACCTGCAGCACCCCGACCCGGTGGTGGATGGCCAGCCGCACTCCCGGCCATCTCTCCTCGGCCTCGCGAGCGATGAGCTCGAGCTGGGAGAGCGCCATCGGCCCGAAGGCCTCGTACTCCAGGCGCTGCACCTTCTTGCCATGGCTGTGGTCGCGCACGGCTCCCAGGAAGGTGACGATGCCTCCCTGCTCCGGGCCCGCAACCAGGGCCGCGACGGCGCCGGGGTCGAGGGTCTTGGGGAGGACCGCGAAGCGGCCGGACCCTCCGGCGACGGGGGGGATCAGCGCCACCTCGTCGCCCTCCTGCAGCTCGTGGGAGGTGGGGACGAAGGCCCGGTTGACGGCGAAGCGCAGCCGAGGGAGCAGGGGGGCGAGGGCCAGGTGACGGCTGGCGATTGCCTGGGCGAGCTCGTTCACCGTCGGATGCTCTCCCAGCTCGAAGCCATCCCGCTCGGTCCCGGCGCGCTCGCGGGCAGCGGCGAAGAACAGCACCTCGATTCTCATCGGCGAAGACCTCCCCCAGACCCTGAAAGCTCTTTGCTGCTGCTGATGGACAAAACGAAGCGAGGGATGGGCCATCGGCCCACCCCTCGCTCGTCAGGAACTCGAATGGGCTCTAGCGATCCGGGAACTCGACCCGGCGGTTCTCCGACCAGGCCGACTCGTCGTGCCCCATGTTGGTCGGCCGCTCCTTGCCGTAGGAGACGGTCTTCATGTTCTTGGGGTCGATGCCCAGCGCGCCGAGGTACTTCTTGACCGAGTTGGCCCGGCGCTCGCCGAGGTGCAGGTTGTACTCCTCGGTGCCGCGCTCGTCGCAGTGGCCGGCGATGACGACGGTGCCCTTCCGGGTCTTCAGGCACTCCGCGTTCTTGTCGAGGAGGCGCCGGGCGTCGGCGGTCAGGGCGAACTCGTTGAAGTCGAAGCGCACGACCTGGGCCACGCACTCGGTCGCCGTCGCGACCGGCTCCACGCAGCGCTGGGAGGCGTCGCAGCGCTTGCCCGCGGCGCAGTCCGCGTCGGAGTTGCACTCGCCCGCCGGCGTGCAGCGCCCGGCCTTGCAGCTGAAGCCCTTGGTGCACTCGGCGTCAGCAGCGCACTCGGGGACGCACTTCTCGGTCTTGCACTTGAACCCCGCCTGGCAGTCGCCGTCAGCCGCGCACTCCGGCTTGGGGGCGCACTTGCTCTCCTTGCAGACGAAGCCGGCCTTGCAGTCGGCGTCCCGGCCGCACTCCTGGCACATCCCGTTGACGCAGACCTCGCTGTGCCCGTCGGTCTTGCAGTGCTCGTCCTTGTCGCACTTCGGGTAGGTCGGTGTGCAGGCCGAGGACAGGCCGCAGGCGGCAGCAATCAGCGTAGCCAGTGCCAAACGACGCATCGGAGACTCCTCCCAAGGAAGGGTTTTTCTGCTGGATGGGCGTGAGCGCCCCAGCTCGAAGACGCTGGGGGCATATCGCTCTCGCTGGACACTGTCAATTGAAGCCAAGCGTCCACACTCCGAACCTCGACGGGAACCGCGCAACCGGCAGGTCATTCCCGGCCGGTGCGGACGGGCTCCGGGTCGGCGATAATCGCCCGCCCCGGTGGAGGTGGCTGATGCCCGCAACCCTGCTCATCGTCGACGACGAGAAGAACATCCTGCTCACCCTCAAGCGCGCCCTGGAGGTCGAGGGCTACGCCTGCGAGGTGGCCGGAGGCGGCAAGGTGGCGCTGGAGGTCTTTGCCGCCAAGCCGGTCGACCTGGTGATCATGGACGTGAAGATGCCGGACCTCGACGGGCTGGAGGTGCTCAAGAGGATGAAGGAGCTGCGCCCCGCGTCTCCGGTGGTGATGATGAGCGGCCACGGGAGCTTCGAGACCGCGGTCACCGCCACCAAGCTGGGGGCCTACACCTTCGTTGCCAAGCCCATCGACCGCGAGCAGCTGCTGGTCTCGGTGCGCAATGCCCTGGGGGCGCTGGCCCGCGAGGAGGAGATCGCCGACCTGCGCTCGCAGCTGGGCAGCTATCAGATGGTGGGCAAGGGCCCGGGGATGGCCCGCATCTACGAGCTGATCCGCAAGGCCGCTCCCAGCGAGGGCAGGGTGCTGGTCACCGGCGAGAACGGCACCGGCAAGGAGCTGGTGGCCAGGGCCATCCACGAGAACAGCCGGCGCAGCGGCATGCCCTTCGTCAAGCTCAACTGCGCCGCGGTGCCGCACGAGCTCATCGAGAGCGAGCTCTTCGGCCACGAGCGCGGGGCGTTCACCGGCGCGGTGGCTGCGCGCAAGGGCAAGTTCGAGCTCGCCCACGGCGGCACCCTCTTCCTCGACGAGGTCGGGGACATGCCCGCGGCGATGCAGGCCAAGCTCCTGCGCGTGCTGCAGGAGGGGGAGCTCGAGCGGGTGGGCGGCGCAGAGACCCTCAAGGTCGATGTGCGCGTCATCGCCGCCACCAACAAGGACCTGGCCAAGGAGATCGAGGCGGGCCGCTTCCGCGAGGACCTCTAC
Organism: Deltaproteobacteria bacterium; assembly: GCA_016218885.1. Taxonomy (GTDB): domain Bacteria; phylum Myxococcota; class Myxococcia; order Myxococcales; family UBA5297; genus JACRCT01. Next base: position 5,337 of record JACRCT010000430.1, read on the forward strand.
TACCGACTCAACGTGGTCCCCATGCACGTCCCGCCGCTGCGCGAGCGGAAGGGCGACATCCCGGACCTGGCCGCGGCGTTCCTGGCCGAGGCCTGCGCCCGCAACGGGAAGCGGGGCATGTCGCTCTCTCGCGACGCGCTGGCCGCGCTGGAGGGCTACGACTACAAGGGCAACGTCCGCGAGCTGAAGAACCTGGTGGAGCGCATCGCGATCCTGTCGGACGGTCCGGAGGTGGCGGTCGACGACCTGGCGCAGTCGATGCCCGCGGCGCGCGCCGCCAGCGCGAGCCGGTCCCGGCCGGGGAGGACCTTCCACGAGCTGGTCGAGGACGCCGAGCGGGC
>JACRCT010000431.1 GCA_016218885.1 Deltaproteobacteria bacterium
CGGTCAGCCTGAGCGGAGGGCGAGCTCTAGCGAGCCCGAAGTCGAAGGCCACCTTCCTAGGCTTCAGCCATGGGTCTAGGACTCCAGCGGCGCAGCTGCGCTGTCGCCTCCTGCGCTCAAGCCGACCGGATGCCGGAACGGGCTTGGGGATTCGAGTGCTTGGGTCAGTGGATGTCGACCGCCGAGACCGTGGGCTTGAACCCCGGATCGCGCAGCGCGATCTGGCCCTGGCGGGCGAAGTCGATGGCCTCTCCGAGGATGCGGGCGGCCTCCTCGGGGGCATGGAAGCCGGTGGAGTTCTCGGCCTCCACGAAGTCCAGATAGAACTGGGCCCGCCTCTGCAGGTAGCGAGCCTGGAGCAGGTCGGCGTCGCCCTTGCCTGATTCGCGAGCCGCCTTCAAGTCGCCGATGAGACCGACCAGCGCATCCATGGCCTGGTTTCGCAGCTTGTAGGTTCGGGCTTGAATGGTCTCCACGCGCGCCTTGAGCTCGGCCTCGCTGGTCTGGTGGCAGGTCTGGCAGGCGCGGTTGATGTTGAGCAACGGGCTGCGCACGTGGTGGTCGCTGATCTTGAGCGCACCCTCGCGCTTGTAGGGCATGTGGCAGTCGGCGCAGGCCACGCCCGCTCGCGCGTGGATGCCCTGGTTCCACATCTCGAACTCCGGGTGCTGCGCCTTGAGGGTCGGCGCACCGGTCTCCTTGTGCGACCAGTCCTTGAAGCCCACCTCGTCGTAGTAGGCCATGATCTGGTCGACCTGCAGACCCTTGGACCAGGGGTAGGTGAGGCGCTTCTCGGGCCCCTTGAAGTAGTACTCGACGTGGCACTGGCCGCAGACGTAGGCCCGCATCTCCTGGCGGGTGGCCATGGTGTTGACGTCGTAGTTGGCCACGCCCTGCGAGGCCTTGAGGGCCCGAATGCCCTCCATGAATCCCGGGCGGGTCACGCGCAGCGCCATGGTGGTCGGCTCGTGGCAGTCGATGCAGGCCACCGGGTGGGTGACCTTCGTGCGCGCCTGCGCGTAGGGCATCTGGTTCATCTTCTCGAAGCCCTTGATGAGGTCGCCCTCGCCGAGCTTCTTGTAGGGGAGGTAGACCGAGGCGTGGCAGTGCATGCACGTGCCGGGCTGCTTCGCCGCCTGCTGGCGCTGCGTGAAGGTCTGGTCCTCGAGCATGTAGGCGTGGCCGCGCTCCTCGCGGAAGTCCACGGCGAACGCGTAGCCCGCCCACATCGCCTTCAGGCGGGGGTCCTCCTCGAGCTTGGACTGGGCCACGATCGAGCGCGGATCCGCGTTGTCGGGGGTCCTGGGAAGGGCCTCGCTGCCGCCATAGCGGGTGCGCACCTGGTCGGTCGTCCGCCCATAGCCGTCGTACTGCAGCGGGAAGTTCTTGCCCCAGACGGCCGGGTCCTCGACCTCGTCGGTCAGCTCCACCACCCGGAAGAATGGGTTCTTCGCCTGGTGTTTCTTCTCGGCGATGTCAACCAGCAGCGCGGCAGTGCCGGCGCCGACGAGAGCGGCCAGCGCCGCGGTCCCCAGGGCCAGGTAGGTCCACCGGCTGCGCGGCATCTTGGCGGACGGAGTCGGTTCGGTCATGGGCAGTAGCTCCTGAAGTGGTTCTTCGCTCTAGCGCAGATGTCCTACCGAAGAGTGGCAGCGCAGGCAGCTCGTCGCCTCCCCACCGGCATGGGGACCCTCGATCATGCTCGCGAGCTCGCCGTGGCAGCGCCGGCACTGCGCCTCGGTCACCGCGCGGTTGCGCTCTCCGATGCGGATGGGCTCGTGGAAGTCGCCCAGGGTGAAGGCTCGGGAGTGGTGGTAACCGTTGAGCGCCTTGGCCAGGTACTTGGCGAAGAACCCGGTCGGCGTGTGGCAATCGTTGCAGACCGCCGCCTGATGATGGGGGCCCTTGCTCCAGCCCTCGTACTCCTCGCGCATGACGTGGCAGTTGTTGCAGGCCGCCGGGTCATCGGTGAGGTAGGCCGCACCATCCGCGTAGAGGAAGGTGAAGCCACCAACGCCTGCCGTGATGCCCACCACCCCAGCGAGGGCCGCCAGCGCCATGGTCGTCGGCAGGATTCGCATGAGCTCGGTCCGCTTCCCGTGGCGTGTTGGATTTCGGTAGCTGTGTACCGAAATCTTCTCTAGATGGCAAGCGCCAAGTTGCTCGCGATGCAACCCAAGGCTCCCCCGACGCGACGGCCGCGCGGCCAAGGCCTCGGTGATCGGCTCGCTCGACGAACGTGGCGCGCCTCGCGCCGACGCCACGCTCACGATCGGCTATCTTGGCGGCCCATCGTCCGGCGCCCTTCCTCTCGCCGGCAAGCGTTGAGGAGTGCATGGCCGCTCTCGAGTCCTTTCTCGACACCGTCAGCGGTTGGGTCTGGGGCGCTCCGCTCTTGGTTCTGCTGTGCGGCACGCACCTGTACTTGACGTTCAGGCTGCGCTTCATCCAGCGCTACCTAGGACAGGCCATCCGCCTCTCCCTGCGCCGCGAGCCCGAAGGCAAGGGAGACGTCAGCCAGTTCGGCGCCCTCACCACCGCCCTCGCCGCGACCATCGGCACCGGCAACATCGTGGGCGTGGCGACGGCCATCGGCCTGGGCGGGCCGGGCGCCGTCCTGTGGATGTGGCTCACCGGCGTCTTCGGCATCGCCACCAAGTACGCCGAGGCGCTGCTCTCGGTGCATTGCCGGGTCACCAACGCTCAGGGCCAGATGGCCGGCGGGCCCATGTACGTCCTGGAGCGCGGCCTGAAGGCGCGCTGGCTGGGCATCGTCTTCGCGGCGCTCACGGCGATCGCCGCCTTCGGCATCGGCTGCATGGTGCAGGCGAACTCCATCTCCGAGCTCGTGCGCGAGCGCTACTCCATTTCGCCCTGGATTACCGGGGCGGTGATGACGGCGCTGACGGCGGTGGTCATCCTCGGAGGCATCAAGTCGATCGCCCGGGTCTGCGAGGCGCTGGTGCCTTTCATGGCCCTGTCCTACGTGACCGGGTGCGTGGTGCTGATGGCGCTCAACGCGCAGGCCATCCCGGAGGCGCTGCGGCTCATCGTCACCAGCGCCTTCACCGGACAGGCGGCCCTGGGCGGCTTCGCGGGAGCGGGCATGCGCGAGGCCCTGCGCTTCGGCGTCGCCCGAGGGCTCTTCTCCAACGAATCGGGCCTGGGCAGCGCCCCCATCGTGGCC